>NZ_JASHDW010000002.1:0-201269 GCF_047463435.1 Streptococcus mitis
TTGTAGACTATATTGATTACTACAACAACAAACGAATTAAGGTAAAACTAAAAGGACTTAGCCCTGTACAATACAGAACTAAATCCTTTGCTTAAATTAATTGTCTAACTTTTTGGGGTCAGTACAATTGCTATATCGCTTTTTTTATTTTTCTAAGTACGTCTAGACGTTTTAAAACTCATGTTGTGATTGAATTACGTTCAACACTTCTTGCATACTTCCAGCCTTAGCATTAAATAAAGGCAATTGGTTATCGTAATATCCAATAGTAGCAATACCAGCACTAGTTGATTCCTGTATCCCTGAGTACGAATCTTCAATAGCAATTGTCATCCGAAACAATATAATCAAAATAATTCTTCAAATCCAGTTTTTCAAGACTTATTTCTATACTGAAACAACATCTTTCCAGAACTTCAATAATTTCTTTTTGTGTTAAATCATTATTTAACTAAGTCTTTGGAGGTAATACGTTTTCAAAGCTACTTTTTACCATAGATTTTGAGTCTTCAACACATATTACTAAGCCAAAAATGCTCTAAATTTTTGAAATTCTAACAAATCCCACTCAACTTCATAATCATCTTTGACTTTCACAATATCTTCCTCAAAATAACCATATCTAATAATTTATTACTAGCAATGATATGCAGACAAATGACATCATCAATATGATTTTCAACCAGTACATGTATTTTTAACTCCAAACGATTAGACAAACTTGACTGTTTTATAACATCGTATGTAAATTTTTTCATGTTTAAACTCTCCACCTTCGATATTCCATAATCAAAAGTAACCGTATCAAGTTCTAATAATGGTTGAGTTAATTTACAAGAACCGACTCCAGTGAAATGATCCTATCACATTGCCGTGCTTGCTCCATGTTATGCGTAACAACCAAAATTGTTTTACCGAATTGATCTCTCAAAGTTCGAATCAAATCGAATGCTTTTTGAGACATTTCAGAATCTAACGATCCAGTTGGTTCATCTGCTAGGACAATATCTCCGGGCTTTAAAATAGCTCTCACAATCGCAATTCTCTGCTGTTCACCTCCCGATAATTCATTGATTTTACTATTTAACCGATTTTGTAGACCAACAAATTCTAGCGTTTCCTTGATTCTCTGCTCTTTCTCCTGTCTAGAGAAATTCGAAAAAGTCATGGCAAGCATCAGGTTATCTTTCACACTAGATGTAGAAATGAGTGCATTGGATTGAAAAAGATAGTTGATGACATTCCTTCGATAATGAACTGCTGATTGCGAATTTACCTTAGGCAAAACTTTTCCGTTGATTAGGATTTTACCACTGTCAACAGTATCCAATAGCCCAATCATATTGAGGATAGTCGATTTTCCAGAACCAGAAGGTCCTACTAAAGCTACAAATTCATTTTCCTCAATATCAAAGCTTAAGTCTTTGAAAATTTCTCTTGAACCAAATTGTTTTGATACATTTTGTACTGAAATTCTAGACATGAGATTACTCCTTAAATGATTGTATGATACTCTCCCCTTCTTTACGGAACAAACTGAAGTAAAGAAGCATTATCTGAAAAGCAAATGTAGCTAGTGTCATGACTATTCCCAACTTAGAACCCACAAAGATAGAAACGATTAGTTCCATCACAGAAAAACTAATAATGAGAGAAAGCACACCAATATATCTTTTCCATGGTGAGAATCCCATAAAGTATTGGCCATACAATTTTTCTTCAAATAACAAGCGGTACATTAAGACAAAACTCCAGAAAATAGCCATCATCGTAATGATGATAATCGCTATAATCGTGCCGAAAAGATAAAATGTGTAACTCAGATCTTTTTGAAGACCATTGATAAAGTTCTTGACAGTTGTAAAACTCAACCGATTATCCGTTAAATCTGGAAATTCTGTTTCTAAAACGGACACTACCTGTTCCATCGTTTCCCTATCACGAATCTTCAAAAGACCATTATAGCCACTGACAACTAAGTTTGCCGACTCCATGAAATATAAATTCTCTGGTGTTGAGACAAAAATAACTGGATTCTCACTAGTTGTACCATAAGAAATGGAATCTGACCAAGTAAATATTGGTCGAGACGGTTGGTAAACCTTGAATATAAATTTCTGATTTTCTGTGAAATTAGTTTGTAAATCTCCCGGTTTTACAGTGACACTTTCCTGTAAATACGCCTTCATCACCTCAAGTTCTTCTGTATTGAGCGTGTTAGGTAGAAGATAAAGTCGAGTACCATTCCTCATCTCTAGCAACTCTTCATCACTTAGGGGAATACCTAGGTCTTGCAGGTAATTATAGGAGAATTTCAAATACCAAAATGGTTTTTTAGGGATATGCTGGTATGTCCCATAGACTGCATCAAGGGACTCCTGATTAAGAAATTGTCCTTTGGCAATATAGACACCTGGAAGCTCAGATATACGCTGGTAAAAGTTATACATACTACGCTCAAGGGAATTTGTAGTTCCTGCATATGTACCTACATCATTTCCCTCAACAAAGCTGGATATAACGTACATATCTTCAACATTTCTCCACTCCCTAGATACTTTTATATTATCAATAAACTGATTCATTGGAGTATCTAAAGAGTAACTGACTGCGATTAACAAACCAGCTACCAAGGTATAGAATAACAAGCAGGTTACCATTAAAGGCTTCATTGGTAATCGTTTATGAATTGCGGCTAATGGAGAAACCGAATAAACAATAATCGTTGGAATAATGAATATCAATAGTAGCAACAAGACTGAGAGGCTGACTCCAGCAAAAACTAGAATAAACGATGATAAACCAAAACTAGGCCAGCCTGACAACAACCAACTACATAAAGAGATAATTGGAATAATGTATATTGAAAATAGTAAAGAATTTTTGAAAAAAGCAGACCATAATTCTTTTCTATCCCATCCTAAAAGAATCAATGTTCCGAAATGTTTGAAGGATTGAAGAACACAGATTAAGAATAGAATCAGTAAAATGAAGGCATTTACTAAGATGATGATAGCAAGTATTATTCCCCAAATTCCCTGATCAGTACTACTTCCAAAACTTTCTTTTGTCAAATCCTCAACAGAAATACCTGACATCTTTGAAAGATGTAACAGAAAGTTATCTCTTGAGACAGCATCGTGTAGACCATTGATATGGTATACACGATTAATCGTATTAGTGTTTTGGAAAGTATAATCTAATCGTTCAATGACTACAGGTGTGCTAAATAATAAATCTGGAAGCTCGTAAAGCATATTATTTGAGCCTTTGTCAAGTCCAATAGTCATACTATTATCACTATGAGATAATAAATCTGCAAATTGTTGTTGTGAGACTACTATTTTACCCGTACTTTCAAAATCTGAAAAACCAGCAGAGCTACCAAGGATGTCTATATAAATCCTATTTAGACCTTCTCCTGTATCACTACTTTCAGAACGTTTTGTCCATATGGACAAGTCACTCTGTTCTAAAAAATAATTAAATACATCTTGTGATTGCTCTTCTGTTAACTTCTGAAGATAAACTGTTACGGTCCCGGAATGATGATCATAACTCTGCCATGACTGTTGATACTGTAAACCTGTTAAAAAAATTGCTACCAGAGCAAGTAAGACACTCTGGATGGCAATCAAAAACAGGATTAAGTATCTCATTTTACCTAATAATATGTTTTTGTATGTCATAAGTACTTACCTACAATTCCAGTAACATTCAGCTGTACAGTTCCAATGAATTTAGAAACATGTGCTTCTACTCCAGGGAATTCCCAGCCTGAGAATGCCTTGTTAGCAGTTGCTGAGTGTTCGTAAACACTAGACTGAAGATTTGAATAGCTCCAAGCCGTCTTTTTTGACGCCGTAATTCATCTTGATGAAAAGACCTTCCTTAACCACCTTATCAATCTGATACTCGGCTAGGACAACTTCAAACTCCTGAATCTGGTCATGTTTCTCTTTGACCTCCTTGTAGGCTGTTAGGAGTTCCTCACTTGAGAGTTTAATCAAGTAATAAATCGAAATCTGGCGTTGACCAGATTCGATTTTAGAATATGCCGACTGACTACATGATAAATATTTAGCAAGATACTCTTGCGTATAATCATAATCTTCTCTAAGATCCCTGACACGCCTATACATTCGTTTACTTCTAAGAAAATTATAGTTAAGTTTTGAACGAATCTTAGATTTTATACCAAATTGGCATAAGAAGATTATTAATTAGAATATAAATATAGATCTACATCTACATCTACATTTTACACAGAATAACCTATATAGCTTTAATTCAATTTTTCTGACTGATGATACTCAATTTTAAATAGTGCACTATATATCAATATTGTTTATCTTTTTTCCAAAGCCCCTACAGTAAATTTATAAAAAACAAAACTATAAAATATATTCACTGCTAGAAAGATAATCATATCGTTTAATGACATATCCGCTAGTGACCGACTACGAAGCGCAATCATCGGTTGAGAATATGGAAAAAATTTTGTTAAGTCTTCATTAATAAAGATGAGGACAAAATTAAACATGCTCCCAATAGTTGCTAATCCCACACTTTTACTGAAATTTCTAGTTTTTACAGTTACATAGGATTGAAGAGTAATTATTGGAAAAGATGCTAGAACTGCTAAGAACAACCATTTGAAATAAGTTTGCAAACTCAGATCTAACGTAATTCCATCAACCTTAGTTGCTATAATAAAAATAAGGAACAGAATTAATTGAACTGGCAAAATTATGATGAAACTACATAGCAATTTCCCAAAATACAATTTCCCCATTGATACTTGATTCACCTTCAACATATCAAGAGTTTTCCTTTCAAACTCAGGCATAATCAACAGTCCTGTAATGATAGCTAGCATAGGGGGATAGAGCAAGGTGCTGTTATAAAAAGTCAACTGCCCCCATAAAACAAGGGATTGCGTCCCATCAACTAATACCTCTCGACTAGCAAAATAGATTCCCAGTCCAATAAAACTAGAAAAAATCAGAAAGGCAATTCCGATCAATAAAAGTTGAGTCTTTCGCGTTTTTTTCCATTCTGCTAAAAAATAACTTCCCATCTTAGTTTCCTCTCTTTTTCAAAATGATATTAGCCAAACCATATAATAATGCACAATAGAATACATAAACTACTAGTTTCCATAGTAGTTGTTCGTCAAAAATATATGTAAATACTCCATTTCCAAGGAACTGGTACTTATAAGGTGCTAAACTACCGAAACCTGTTATAGGATTGAGTAAACTACCAAAACCATTGCTTCTTGGGTTTAAAACAATTCCCAAAAAACCACCTAACAGACCTAACGCTAATAATATACCTTGCCTTTCCAAGAGCATTGCTAGGGTTAAATAGATACAAATCAGAGAAAATATTGCAAGTAGTTGTCCAACAAACTGAAGTCCAATAATTGAGAAGGGAATTGAGATACCTACCTGTTTTCCAAAAAAATAAATAGCAGTAACTTCTACTACCGACATGATGCTAAAGAAAATCATCATAAATAGGAGTTTGTGATTAAAAATAGTTAGAAAATGTTGACCGTTTGCAGCTTGTAACCTAAATGTTTGCCCCTCACGCTCATTTCCAACAATGCGAGCTGCAAATACACAGACTGCAATGGGAAACATAAGAAGATTGACATTTTGATTGCTAAAAAGTGTTCCTACAGTTTTTAACTCTGGATGTGAAAATGCAGATGAGAATGTAGCGATATTCCAAAGCGTAGCAACGACTATTAAGATAGCAACTATGGAAAAAGATTTTGTTCGCCTGCTTTTTAACCATTCAATGTAAATACCTGACATTTTATACCTCCTTTGTTAAATCTAAGAAAATGTCCTCTAGTGTCTCACTTTCTCTAACTACCCGAAAAATTCGATATCCATTTTCCGTTAAATAACTGATCATATCAGCTAGTTTATCATTATTAATATTGCTTAATTTGATATGACTTGCGGATGCGTCCAATACTTCTACCGAACCGAACTCAATCAAACTTTGAACAATGTTGTTCTGTGAAAAATCTCCACCAATCTCAATCCATGTGTTAGATTTAATTGCTTCAATTTCTCCTTCATAAACAAGGCGCCCGTGATTAATAATCCCTACTCTGTCTGCAATATGCTCAATCTCCGGAAGGATATGACTAGAAATAAATACTGTTAGCCCTTCTTCTTTCGCCAACTTCACAATCAATTCACGAATTTCATGAATACCAGCTGGATCAAGACCATTGGTTGGTTCGTCAAGCAATAGAATTCGCGGTTTCTTCACCAATGCGAAAGCAAGTGCCAGTCTTTGCTTCATACCGAGAGAATAATCTTTAACAAGTTTTTTTCTATTCTTTTCTTCGGCCAAACCTACCAACTCCAAAGTCGGATAAATATTACTTTCCTTAAATCCTACCATTTTTTGAAAAACAAGTAGATTTTCATAACCTGTCAAATTAGGATAGTAGGAGGGCTCTTCAATCATTGAACCGATTTGGTTTAAATAAGTCTTATCTTTTTTGATGTTCTGACCATGAACTAAAATCTCTCCAGAAGTAGGCGTTACTAAAGACAGTACCATTTTCATAGTTGTTGTCTTTCCTGCACCGTTTGGTCCAAGAAAACCGTAGATTTCTCCCTCTCGGACTGTGATTTTTTCTAAGTCTACCGTAGTAACATCTTTGTAAACTTTTGACAATTTACGTAATTCAATAATATTTTTCATTCCTATATTACCTCTCGTAAGTCTTGGTCTTAAAGACTTTCCCTTCTCTTGTTTATACTATAAATTATATCTCTGCCAGTTAAAGGTAACATTAAGAAAGAGGAAATTTTCCCTTAAACTTTCGAACGAATAAAGTTCTCGTAGTTTGAATTCCTTTTCATAAGGTTCTCATGGCTATCTTTGATTACTTCCCCCGTTTCACTATCAATGAAAATGATGTAATCAACAAAATTAACAATGTCTAAATGATGACTAACCATCAACATTGTTTTATCTGAATATCTAGTACTTCGTAGTACATTCTCATAGATTCTATTTTTACTATGTTCATCCAAATTACTAAAAGCTTCATCCCAAAAAATAATTCCATCTTTTTTTATCAAAGATTTAGCAATAAGTAATTTTTGAATCTGCCCACCTGATAGATTCTTCCCCTGCTTCAATAGCTTAGAATGTATTTTATTTGGCAACTGAGAAATAACCTCATCAGCTGTCGTATCATTCAATATCTGATAAAGTGGAGATAAGTCATCAGATATCCATTCCAAATTTTCTAAAATACTTCCTTTTCTTAACGTCATGTTTTGCAATACTACACTCAGGTAATTCTCAAACTCCTTAATTCCGTATTTTAGAGAACCACTATAGCGTAGCATTCCCGCTAATAATAACAATAGTGTAGATTTTCCACTACCCGACTTCCCGACAATAGCGATTTTTTCTCCTTTTTTAATTGTCAGATTCACATCATCATAGATTGGTTTGCTGCCATACGAAAAATTCAATTTATTAGTTTGAATTAGATAATCCTTTGAGTCTTCACTCGGTACAGTAATTGGTAACGTATCTTTGAACAAATCACTTTGTTTTTCAGCATAAACCCCTAATCGAAGTATTTCAAAAACAGCTCCTTTTACCTGTTCAATTGCAGAAATCAATATTGAAATACTAGTCTGATATACAAGTAAATCCGGGAGCGAGACCTTAATGTAATCATTATAATAAACTGCTATAACTATTATTGATGATAAACTAATGTAGTTAAATATAGTTCCAAGCAGTTGAGACAAATTTTCAATTTTCAATATTTGCGAATATTTAGTTGTAACTTGATTGTTAACTGTCATCCAAGAATTGAAGACATTATCTTCTTTTCTCATTATCTTAATATAGTCTATATCCTCCAAATCAGTCTGTAGTTCAGAATTGAAATCAATTAGATATTGTAGATAGGTCTGATTATATTCATTTTGCTTATAATATAGCACTATAGAAAACACACTATATATAGCAATCATTACGACTAAAATCAAGGTTAATTTTACTGAAATAGTTATTAAATAGATAAAAATTACAATAACAGAAATAAGACTTATAAATGACGGAATAATTTTTAATGTAACATTATCTCTTAATGTCGATTTAAAATTAATTTTTTCAGAAATTCCCCCACTTAGATGATTTCGAAAATATAACAATGGCTTTTGTAACAGCCTTCCAAATAATTCCCTACTATAATAATCATCAAAATCTTTATTATATCTATCTAAAGCACCATTTTTGATGAAATATCCTAACAATTGAAAAATAAGAACGATACCTAATAAAAGTAAACTAACACTAAACTTGAAATCATCTGCTAGCATTTGTCGCAAAATTATTGAAAACAATAATACACTTGTTTGGATAAATAGCAAAGATAGCATAAATAACGCAATTGGTTTCATTTGAAGAGTTTTCTTGAAATACTTCCAAAAGATTGAGTTGTATTTTTGTGATTTAAAATCACTACCTTTGTTTACCATAATCATTGTTTCGGAATAATGCTCCATAAACTCACTTTTACGGTATCTTACTTGTCCAATAGCTGGATCTACAATTAAAACTTGCTCAGATGTAATTTTTTCAAGAACCACAAAATGATCATTATTCCAATGGATAATCATTCTTTGCTTAGTTTTTTGATAGACTTTTAGTAACTCGTCAATTGAGGCATGATAGGCATTTATGGTTACTCCAAATCTATCATTTAGAGTCAACAGATAAGATACACTTAGCCCATCTGCTGGCAATGAATCTCTATCATAAACTTCATATAGTGGAACTCTGTGCCCTAAGTCGTTCAACAACATAGTATAACAGGCCAAAAGACAATCTTCTTCATTGTTTTGTAAAATAATCTTCATCGTACTTCTTCCTCTCTATCCCTTATAAATTAGGAATAAGAATGTCAAGCGAACTGTCTTCTTTTAAATATTTTGCTGTAGAAAATAGAACACCTGGAATTCCTGTCATTAGACCATAGACATTATACTTTGTATTAAAACTACACATCCAACCTTTTTCTAAACCAAATGCATGCAATTTTTTATATTCTCTATCTAAAATGCTTTTGAATTTTTTGGACTCGTCATTTCCCAAATAATTCATATAATAACTAAGAGCCAGTAAATTTCCACTAGTTCCGTGACAAAGGGAAAAATTAGTCATATCAAAACCAATTTCAACAATTTGTTCTGCCGCATGTTCCACATCCTTCTTCAATTCTTCACGCTCAGAATCGGATAAAATCTTATATCTATCATCTAATTGTAGCTGTGCTAACCTTGCAACTAATACTCCCGTCGAACCGTGGCACCAATTTGCACTTGTCTCGTTATTCCTTTTATCAACCCACCCCTTATCAATCTTCTGGCGATTATCAAAATTTCTAGCCTTGTTAAATAAATCTAAGGCATCAGTGCTTCTCAATTGACCAGCCAACAAAAGCAATGCTATCTCAACACCTAAATTCCCATGTGCAAGACTAACATTATTCACTTCTAATCGGTTCCAACAAATGTAATTTTCATCATAAATACCTAGCTCTTTAAGTTTATTAAGCGATTGAGATAGATTTTCTATCGTAGTATCTGTATTTCTAAACGCAGTAATTTCATTTGGGAAACTTGATAAAAAGTCTGCTTGAGATACATCTATGTTTAAACAATAACTATCTATAATATCTGACATATAGCTTGGGAGTTTCTGGTCTGTAATTAAACCAATTCTAAAAATAGCCGAGATAATGCCTAATTTCCCAACGAAATAGGATGTGTTTTGTATTTTAGAATAAGAATTTAATAAAGTAGAAAAAATTCGTTTCAAGCAAGCAATAATTTTTTTTTGTCTCAAAGAATCAACTAAGTCATAAGCTTCAGATAAAGCAATACCTATGCCAGCCAACCCTTCGTACACTGAATCATCCATTGGAACTAATTCAAAGGCATCATAATCTGTAACTTTCAAAGTGAGCCAGTTTGTACTATTATCTCCGAAGGAATATCTCTCATCATTCAAAATAATATCAACCAACGTATTAATTCCTGTGTATAATACCTCTTCATCATTACTGGGGCGTTCATATTTTCGATACTCCTCTTGAAGTTCTGTACTATACAATGCTTGTGTAGTTTTTATTGAGAATTCTATTAAATTAATTTGTTCTTCAATTAACTCCTCATTTAGATTCTCTAGCTTTTTAATCACTACACTTAACGCAGAAGTCCCTAGTTTCCAAATAATTGTCTCTCCATCTCTAATGTTACAACTATTAATATTCACATAAAAATAAGGAATATCCATATTTAATAACTGCTTCTCCTCTGATTGGACTAATGTATGACTATCATACTCATGTAATTTATTAGCCATTTTTTCAAATAGTATCTGTGATTGATTACAGTATACTGGCGAAATAATTAGTTGTCGAATTAGACTATAGTCTCTAGTATTCCGAAACAAAATTCGAGTTTGAATATCACTATGAGTCAAGTAAAGTTTTTCAAGATATTTCTTTTCCTTCACAAAAAAATAACCTAATTCTCTGAATCCTTCTTTAATGAAATCAATATATTCTGCCGCATTAAGATAATTTTTCTCTCCCATAGAATTAAGAAAATAAGGCAAATGATCTTGATTTTTAATCTGATATTTTTTCTTCTCAACATGCACATCATCTCGATTATAATTCACAACAATCTTAGCTTCGCCAATAAGAGTTCCACCAAGAACTCCACTAGTATCTCCACCGAAAATCTTATCTGCTTCAGCAATGGGAAGAAGACCTGTTGAAAGTACTGAATTTCTACTGTTCTCTATAATTTGGAAGGTCGCTTCGTTGTTCGCTATCGTGTCAAAAGGTGTTATAGAGAAGATTGTTTCAACATCTACAAGAGTTGGAGTAATATTTGCAGATATCAAATTTTCAAAGTGTAAGTCTGAGATATTTAGAATATAGGAATATGCTAATAGGTAACCTACTCTACGATAAAACTCTTCGGCTTCTTTTTTTGAATTTAATGGTCTGCTAATTATAAATTTTTCCCAAAAATATTCTTCTTTATCCAAAAATTGAGGAATAAAATGGATTTTTTTGCCCAAATAAGCACTAACTCTAGCATCTAAAAGATTCAAAAGAAGATTTGGTTTAGATGATTTCTTTTTAAAAACAACTTTTTGCTCCTGATAAGTTACAATACACACCCCGTTACCGTTATGAATATCTCCTGTCACTTTAAGCTTAATAGCATCTATATTAGGAATTAGGGAGTTACTACTAATGTAATCTTGATCTACTAATTCTGAAAAATCTTCAATAAATCTATTTTTCACATATTCCATTAAGTCTAAGTATTTCTGGATGCTGAGTATAACACGATGATTTATATCCGAGAAACGTTGCTCAATTTCATCTAATATTATTCCTTTCTTACATAGGACATTATTAAAATAATCATAACGTATCTCCGATGAGGAACCTACCAAGCTTTCTTCAATTCTTTTTTCATTGATTAAATAGATTAGCGTTGGTCTGTAATAATCAGAAATTTTTTTCTCAATATCTTTGATAATATCACTATTCTCTAGTAGTAATTCTGGAAAATATTTTTCAATAAATACTTTTGGAAAGCTGTCAAATTGGCTATATAGAATTTCTTTCTCATTCATACTACTATCCTCCCGCGACTAACAACATGTAAAAATGGCTTGTAAACTGTTCCAACGACATTCTGCAGAAATTGTATTAACACCGTGCCCCTTGCCGCCTCCTAAAAGTATATCTAATTCATCAATTTGAATCTCTTGCAATACATTTACTGCCTCACAACACATTTCTTTATTAATTCTCATAACATTTAACCTCTTTCTTATATTAGGCACTTAATAATTATGTTCCCTATACGATGATTTTAATACTGTTACTTAAAGATAACTTTAAGAAAAAATTAATTTAAAATAAATTTATAATCTATACAAATCAAATAGAGTACTATATCTAATATCTACCAATTCATATCCTCTCATTCACTATAAATTAGTAAAAATCAAGAACTACTTTATCTATCCTTTTCTATTTTTTAGCGAATTCTCCCCCTGACTCCAAGCTTTATTCAAAAACTATACATTCTCACTATATCTACAGAATAGACAAAAGAAAAGACAAACCTCAAATAGTTCTTGGGTCTGTCTGTAATTTTTAAGAGGAATACCCTCTTTTGAGTAACTTCAAAGATACCTAATCGCACAATATTATGAGCAACATGTAAAGAAGAATTGGAATGAATTCATGTGACATTCATGCGAAATAGTTTTAAATACTCCATTCTTTCCAGCACCAATAATTTGCTCTAATTCATCAAGACTTACTTCCTGAATCGTATTCATTAGTTCATATTCTTTTTTCATGACAGCTACCTCTTTTCTATAAAATCTTTATGAACAACATGTAAAGAAGAATTGGAACGAATTCATGTGACATTCATGTGAAATGGTTTTAAATACCCCGTTCTTACCCGCACCAATAATTTGGTCTAACTCTTCAAGACTTATTTCCTGAATTGTGTTCATTAGTTCATATTCTTTTTTCATAGTATTTACCTCTTTCTATTTTAAATATCGGCAATCTAGATATCTTCTTTGTTACAAGTTTATCTTACAATGGCATCTTAAAGCTTGGATAAAGAAAACATAAATTTATCTTTAAGATTATCGAATATGAAATGTTCACCTTTTATCTAATAGCTTTATTTATGGTATAATTAAGTAAACTTTTGGAGGTGAAAACATGAGTTTTGAAGCACAATTATTAAATAAACACATATTGATTGTGGATGATGATACAGCGTTAAGTGAATCAATTAAAGAGGTACTTGTGAGTCGTGGTTTTAAAAATATTAGTCGCGCTTATAGTATTAGTGAAGGAATTGATGTTTTTTCGGTATCCCATATTGATCTAATTATTTTAGATGTCATGCTCCCAGACGGAGAAGGCTATTTACTCTCTCAATATGTGAGAAAAATCTCAGATATTCCAATTCTATTTTTGACTGCTAAAAATAATCCTGACGATGAAATTAGAGGACTTAATTCGGGAGGAGACGACTACGTTACAAAGCCCTTCTTACCTAAATCTTTAACGTATCGTATTATTGCACTGTTAAGAAGAGCTTATAAAGATGAATCTGAACTCATTGAACTAACTGACTGTATCATTGACTTGAACAATGCCAGTGTTAAGAAAAGTGGTCAAAATCTATCGCTAACACCTACAGAAATTCAAGTTCTTCGAAAATTATATGCTAATAAAAATTACATAGTCTCTACTGAAACAATTTGTGATACAATTTGGGGACTTGAGAGCTTTGGATATGAGAAATCTCTAATGGTACATATTCGAAATATCCGAGAAAAGATAGAACTTACCCCCTCTAAGCCTAATCACCTAATTACTGTCAAAGGACTTGGATATAAACTTGTTATTTAGATAATTTAAGGTATAACCCATGAATGTTTTCAAAAAAAATATACTAAAGTTTATTCTATCGTTTATTTTTATCATCATAGTTGATGTAATACTTTTAGTTACTGCAGCAAATTATATTCGTAGCCAACAATCTGCATCAAACATCATCGAAACAGTGTCGTCTGAAATTGTTTTAACTAATGGAAATTATGTTGTCAGTCCGATAGCCAAACAATTAATTGATGAAAATAATTTATGGATGATGATTATTGATAAGAACAGTGGCAAAGAAAAATTCAATATTGACAAACCCAAAGATATAGCTAATCAATTTAATTTTGCAGATGTTGTTCGTTTCTCTAGGTTCTACTTAAAAGACTATCCTGTATTTACTCAAATAAAAGACAATGATAACGATATCTATATTATTGCATTTCCAAAAGATAGTATTATTCGCTATGGTAATAATTATTTTGATTTGAATCGAATTCAAATTTTTCCAATCATTATTGTATCAATGATTTTTGCTAACATATTGTTCTGTTTATTTTTATATATCTACAGTGTTACCTTCCTAAATCGAAATATTAAACCGATTATTAACGCAATTGTAAAACTACCAAATGGAGGAAACACACAAGTTAAATCTGTACAGGAACTAGATAAATTAACACTTGCTATTAACTCAGCCAATCAAAAACTTCGTGAAAATGAAGAATTTAAGGAAAATTGGATTTCTGGAATTGCACATGATATCAAAACACCACTTTCAGTAATTGTATCAAACACATCCCTAGCGATTGAAAAAACTGATAATGATCTATTACTTAAGTATCTAAAGCCTACCCTAGTTGAAAGTCATTATATCCAAAACCTTCTTAATGATTTAAATATATTTGCCCGATTAACAAATGGTAATCTGATATTAAATCGAGAAATTGTATACATCGTTCCATTTTTTAAGGAGATTATTATCCAAATTATTAATCAAGAGATTTGGCATGACTTCAATTTTGAATTCACTTCTGACGACGGTTTGTTTAATCAAAAAACGTACGTCGAAAAATCTTTGATATCGAGAATTATTCATAATCTGATTTATAATTCTGTGCTTCATAATCCTTCTGGATGCGATATTCAAATCATTCTTAAGCATCTATCAAATAATACATTTTCAATTACCGTACGCGATAACGGAATAGGGGCCTCTCCCAACAGACTTAACAACATTAATAAAATTGAAGAATTTAGCTTTGATATTTCTGGTGTTCGTAGAAGTGGTATAGGATTGAAAATTACTAAGCAAATCGTTGATTTGCATCATGGTGATATGGTTATCACCAGTCAACTGGGTGAATACTTCCAAACAACTATAACTTTAGACACTGTTAATTAACTTGAAAAGGCAACTGTTTTCTATACAGATTTTATAAGTTCTATTTTTATTTTAAAATCGCCACAGAATAATAATGCTGCGATGAGGTCTTGCATATTCTTACCGTTTTTGACATCTCTAAACAATAGATTATTGGCAACCTCAAAGATAATGACCTCATGGGCAGAACAAGTTAAGTCCTGCATGGACAACTCACTCGCTGTCCTTTCTCTCTGGTAGCCTGAATTAATTCAGCATTATCATTATAAATTGACGATAATAAATATATTATTTGTCCTTAAATATCTATAAAATAAATTTAAAATGTCGAGATAGTTACATTGCCAGCATTTCTATTACTGTAATGAAATCTCCGTATCAAACTTTTGATTAAAGCCTTTACCAGTATTCAACATTTTTACAAATGTTTCTAATCTTTTTATGAGTCTCTCATACTCACCAATATGGTGCCCTAGTTCCTCTTGCAATGCTCTTATTTCTTCAGTCACTTGTTCTAATGAAGTTGATTCTGTCAAGTTTAGTTTTGAAAAGTCATGTCTTGCAAGCTTTCGACTGCTCACATCCTCGCTCTTCAAATTGATAAGCACTTCCGCCATCTTATTTAAGTTGGCGATTTTTTCATTAATTTGATTTAGTTTTATATCTATCTCTGCTATTTCTTTTACTAACTCGTCTTTAATGTCTTGGTATTTCTTATCTGCTTCAGTTAATTCAATGAAGAGGTTAATCTCAGTAATCTTTTCCTGTAGACTCTTAACTGTAGGTCTTCTGTATGGTATTACTCGACTATCGTTGGTTAGCTGTCTTATCAAGGTTCGTCCTTTGACATACTGATTCTTATCCGAATGTTCTTTGTTATATACAAAGTATGAAGTTGTCTCACGTATAAAGATTTTATATTTTGTTTGATTCTATTCTTCCAGAATATCTAATTGATAATTGGGAATGAAAATGAGACCACTCTGCTTAATACCAAAAGACACTTTGATATAAATGCCCTCATCAACTAGCTTCTCTATTTGCTTCTCTGCAAGTTCCACTTCAAATTCACGAACGGTATCTCGTTTTTCCGTAAATGTCTCAAAGGCTTCCTCAATCTCTTCAGTGGATACTTTATCCTTATCTCGTTCTTCTTGGAAAGCATGGTACTGTTCCTTTAAATTCTCTAATCCTTCTGAAGCAACGACTTCCTTATTTTTAAAATAATCTTGAAAAAATTTGACGTCATATAATTTCTTATCACTTATTTTTTGATGACCCAAACTTATCTTTTGATTCTCTTCTTCCAGGATAAAAGTTACATTTTTTTGTTTTAAGTCAATGGTTAGATTCAATTCTTTGGCTTTTGTTATTAAATCTTCTAAAGAATTGACACGGTTCAACAAAAATTCTAAACGACTTTCAATCTCTTGCTTAGCAAAATGCATTCTAAATAATTCTTCATCATATAGATCTCGTTTGCTGAGTTGGCGTCCTCGAATTGGTTTTGTCATTGCTCGATCCGTCATCATGAATCGACTATGCTTTTGACTAAAATCAATCTGAACATGCAACTGCTTTGCTTTCTCTAAAAAATCATCAAACGATTTAGATTGCTGCAACAAAAAATAAAGACGTTGTTTCAATTCAAATTTATGACTAGACTGCCTATATTTTTGATAGTCACGGTAAGAAAAACTCTTCTCAATAATTTTCGCCCCAGCCACTTTAGAAATACGGTCTGAAATCATACGGAGGTTTCGTTCCAAGGCATAGTTCCATATCAACTTTTTATCTGAATTGCGGTCAATAGCGTTGATTATGATGTGATTATGAACATGATCTTTGTCTGTATGAGTTGCTACGATAAACTTAAAACGACCTCCTGTCAATTCCATCATGGTCTCATAACCAATGCGGTTAATTTCTTCAGGTGTCAGATTATCTTCAGGAGAAAATGATTGAATGAGGTGATGAGCATGAATAGTTTGTTGGTGTTTTTCTTGTCGGTCGTTTCTGGATTCGTACAACTTGTCATTATTGGTGAAGTTGACATTGTACATCTCTACCATTTCTGCATGACTAGGGAAGTCCAAGTAATTGCTCATGCCAAAATCAGATACCAATTTCAAATTGTCCGTTTTATCAGGGTTGAGAATATACTTAATTAAACGCCTACGATATTTTTTTCCGTGCGTCGCAAAGTGTTTAGTAACTACCATGAAACTCCTTCAGTCTTTTCACCTCCACTTGAAATTCTTTGTCCACTTCCTTAATTAACTCTCCGACTCCTTTACTCAATTCTTGTAATTGGTCCTGAGAAATCAGATGGCTTTGATTAATCGCACGCGCAATTTGATTTATGTTATTTCCAATCCGTCTCAATTCAAAAACTAACTGGTCATAAGTATCAGTGTTAATCATGACAAATGACATATTGGGATTAAGTAAAACTTTTCTGGCATAGACTGAGAAATTTTGACAATTGCTCTTAGCAATCCGTTCATTCAATTGGTGTAATTCTGGATCAGTTAGAAATACTTTTTTGAGATTAGTACGATAGCGATAAACCATTACATCCTCCTAACCCATATATTTTTCACGGAACTCACGACTGAGTGGCTGCACTTGATTCACTTCTGCAATCAATTCTTGAACGCAAGTCAATAAGATTGAGACGTGCTCTTGCGTCACTTGATGATTTTCTCTTGCGATAACCAGAACTTTATACACATCTCGACTAATCTGTTCAAACTTTTGAGACTGCCAAAGGGAGAACCAACTTTCAAAAATTCTATCCTGATAATTCTTTTTCAATAAATTCTGACGAAGAAATTCTGAGAAACTATCCATTTTTTGTTCCCTCATCATTTCTTTTATCTGTTTTTCTTCTTGTCTCGTGATTCTAAATTGCTTTCTGATTGACTTAATTTCTTGTCCCATTCTGATATCCCTTCAACATTCTACTTGTCTGACAGTGTAAGTCTACCTCACATTGTCAGTACGCTTCCTAAAGACCTCACTTGCTTCTTGTTCGGTCTTTGCGAGCTCAGATATTGTGTCCACAATATCCCAAAAATCATATCGCCAACCGACCAAAACCTTCCAGTTTTGACAGCCAACGATAAGATAACTTGGTGGCTCCGCCCCAAACCCCCATAGAAAATCAAAAATTGATTTTCTATGAATGATATTAGGATAACAGGGAAGATTTGGAAAAGGTATCACAGGATATACAATATGTAGACTACGTTATTTATAAAATCATAAATTAAAACACAAACATTAATAATTTAGACAGCAACAATCTCTAAAATTACTAAATTTTCATAAGAAACTTCTGCAATATGTTTTATATTTCAAAAATAATACTGTATAATATTATTCAAGTAAATGACAGGAGTGATAATAATTGATAACTATTTCTAAAATAAATAGCAATGAAGTCAAATATCTTTGTAACGATATTTATATGAACATGAAAGCAAAATACCGAATAAACTTAAACAAGTGGTGTTCAAAACATGTTGCCCCCGTATTGCAAAAAGTTTTAAACAAAAGTATATCTGACAAACCATTTTTAGACATTATGTTACTTTCCCATGATGAAATAGAAAAACTAATTGAAGATTCGACAATCATCAATTTAGATTACCAGTACAGTATAAAAAGCAATAAAAAAATTAAAGGAAATAAATCGCTATCAATTAAAGATTATCTAATTGGTAATGTATATAAAGCTATAAGTAAGCCCGCTAGACGGAAAAAAATTCTATCTATAACTAATTTGTCGGTATGTCCTTATTGTAATCGGAATTTTATGAACTCTTCCGATAATAAAAACACCTGTGAATTAGACCACTTTTGGTACAAATCAGAATTCCCTATTTTTGCCGCTTCGTTCTATAATTTAATTCCATCTTGTCCAAGTTGTAATAGAAATAAAGGTACTAAAATTTTTCATTTATCTCCATACAATCATAAAGTTTCAACTGATAATAGAATTACTTTTAGTTGGATGCCAAAAAATGGGGATTTTTTATATAATCATCATTCTATTGTGATTAGGGCTAAAACTCATGATTCTTTTTCTCATGACTATGCTTTATTAGATTTAAATGAATTATACCAAATACATACCGACTTGGTTCAGGATGTATTATTAAAACAAATTTTCATACCTGAATTCTATTTAAATGAAATTTGTAGTATTCTCTCATTATCTAAAAATGACATTGATAGATTATATACTGGTGTATATACTACTGAAAAAGATTACAACAAAAGACCCTTATCAAAATTAATTTCTGATATATATTCTGAATTAGGCTATTTCGAGAGGTAAAAAATGAAGCTACTGGGTTTAATATTTCGTGATTACGAGAATTTTATTTGCAATCAAATATTTAATTTCTCAGACGAGTACATTGTAAATTATGATTGGAATGAGACGATAACAATTAATAAAAATCCAGAATATATCGCTAATTTTTATGGAGAAAATATTACAAATATTACTGCAATTATCGGTATAAATGGTGTTGGTAAAACATCCCTATTAAACTTTCTAGGATTTAAATTTTCAGAACGCAAGGAATTTTTAAGTAAATATGAATATTTTATTATTTATGAATTAGATGAATCTATTTTTATTGAATTTAATAATCATAGTAGTAAAATTAAACAAATAATATTCAATGATATAACTATAAGAATTGATGATGGACTCCTTATTGGAAGCACAAGAAGTCTTTTTTTCAAAAAACAAGGAGATGAATATTCAATTGTTGATAAGTATCCTCAAGGAAATATAAACTATTTTTTCAAAAAGTATTATCAATATAGTTTCAATGAAAATGATGATTTCGTTGATACTTTATTTGGTAATAAATTAATCACTAGAAAATTATTTTCCACTCCTTCTGATTACAATACAATTAGAGCATTTAGATTTTTAAAAGTAAATGATTTTATTAATGATAACAAAATTTTAAAATATAGAGTTTCGCACTGGTCTTTTGAAAACCTACAAACCTTATTAGTTGAGAAAAACATTTATGAGGAAAGCATTATTGAATTAATTAATGATTTCTCAAATAATAAAAAAAATTATGTATTAAGTCGATTTATAAATCAAATAGTCGCTTTTTTTATAAATTTAATGCTTATCTTAAAAGAAGTTTATCATTTTTGGAATAAAGATATTGAAAAAATACTATTATCACAAATAAAGAAATATTTAACTTTCGATTTGAATATTATCCAAATAAATGATTTAAATCTAGAAATTAATGATAGTTCCAACTTCTTAAAAGCTTATTTTAAAAGAGAACCCACAAAAATTGATGAGTACAATAATTACCAAATTACAGATTTCATTAATTTTTCATTGGAGACCATCCAATTTTTGTGGAATGCTTCCGAACAAATTGAAATTAATAATAATTCATTTATTCTTGATTGTGCTCCAGAGCATATAGTAATTACAGATTTTCTCAAGAGTTATCAAAAAATATTGAATTGTAACACCACAAACCCTAATGGTATAATTATATTCACTGAAAATAATTTATTTATAAATTTACATGAACTTTCATCCACAGGAGAAGAAAGTTTAATTAGATTATTAGCTCAATTGATTGAACTAATATCAACAGCGGAAATTGGAAATCATATAATTTTAATTGACGAGATTGATGAATCTTTTCATCCTTCTTGGTCTAGCAGAATTATACAACTATTAACTTTATGCTGTAGTTATTTTGCAGATTTTGAAAATCCTTTATACAAAAATCCAACTTTCCAATTTATAATTTCCACCCATTCTCCATTTATATTATCTGATATTAAAAATAGAAATGTGCTTTATTTAGAAGAAAAGTTAGGTAAAGTAACGACAAAACAAATTAATACATTCTCTAAAAACATACAGAGAATAGTATACGAATCAATGGAAATAAACGATATCTATGGTAGCTTTGCACAAAGTAAATTAAATAAAATTATAAATATACTCAATCAACAAACTATTTCCCCAATAGTCATTGAAAAAATTAAAATTGAGATACAAAATATCAATGAACCAATAATACGTGACAAACTCAATCAAATGGTATCTGAAAAAGTGTCATCTTCTGATAAAAAAATTGAATCTATAATTTCTAATCTATCAAACGAAGAACGTGAACTTCTGAAAAGTAAATTATAACCACCTTAACTTAATACGTTGTTTCACACAAAGGTAATTATTGCTATTAGATTAATCTTACCTAAGTTTAAGTAGATTCTCCTCTCCTACCTGACTTCTCTCTCCAAACAATTATTCTTGACGGATGCTAGCTGCTGAAGCCTTATCATCCATCTAAAAATGACGTAAGTTCAATCTTGTTAATAGATTTTTGAATACACTCAAAAATAACTGACAGTTCCAACTATAGTGCATTATCAACGAGACTGTTCACTATTAGGTCATGAAGTTCTCTAGTATTCGCTCGTGTCTAGTCGAGATTAATAGCATATAGTCCTTTATTTTAGATAAGGATGCTATGGTTTACAAGGAAAGCTTGACGAGTGACTTCTTTGTGGAGTGGTTCAAAACGCAACTCCTGCCTGCTTTGAAGACATTTCATGTTATTGTCATGGACAATGCTAGTTTTCATCCCAAGAACATCTTGGATGAACTCTGCATCCAAGATAACACTTTTTCTTACTCCTACCGCCTTATTCACCAGATTTGAATCCTATTGAGCAAGCTTGGGCTATCTTGAAAAAGAAAGTGACGGATTTATTAAGGGAAGTCCCAAATATTTTTGAATGTTTGGAGCGCTTTTTTAAAACTAATTGACTATAAAAAAAAACGATTCAAAATCATTAGAGAATATAATTCTAAAATTGAAATTTTTCGTGCTAATTCTATGAAATCTTGATTTTCTAATAAATTTGTACTTATTTCCTTCAAACTACACAACTCTATAGTTGTTGTAAGTTTGTAATTAACTCAAAAGTATTCGATATAATTTCAAAACAGTGTTTTAATTTATAGTTGGCCAATATCATTTAATTTTAACTAAAAAATCATTATACAAATCAATCTACTAAAGATGAATTTATGATATACTAGTGATAATAAATAGTTATCGGTAGGAGAATGATGAATATGACAAATAAAAAAATAAGAGTATTTTTAAGCAGACCTAATCCATTTACGAATGAGCAACAATACTTTATAGATAAACTAAAGAGTACTCTAGAGAACTATAATATAGAAAGCATAACTCTACAAGCAAAGGATTATTCTCCCTATGAATCATTATCTGCTTTAAATGAAATGATAAAAAGATGCTATGGTATGGTTATCTTAGCTTTCGGGCATACGTATATTAAATCTGGAGTTTTAAAAAAGGGAGCAATTCAAGATAAAAAGTTTTTTGAATCTGACGAACAGCCGTTAGATGGGAAATGGATTACTAGTTCGTTTTGCCAAATTGAAGGTGCTATGGCGATCTCAAATAATATTCCTATTCTAATCATTAAGCAAAAAAATTTGCGAATTGATGGCATTCTAAAAGATGATAAAAAAATTGTATCTGTATCAGATTTTTCATTGGAGAATAAGACACAAATTGACTCTTTCTTCGAACAAATTTTAGAGAAAGAAATATATTGTTGGAAAAAATCATTGGAAGAAATATTTAATACAATTGAGGGAAATATCGTATAGAACACTTTCTAATGTGATATAATACAAACAACAATACTTTTCAAGGGAGGTATTTAGATGAAAAGAATCTTTATAAGTTTTGCCATTGAGAATGAAAATTTACGAGATTTTCTAAGGGGCCAATCAAGAAATACAAACTCTCCATTTGAATTTGTGGATATGTCTGTTAAACAACCTTGGGATTCTCAATGGAAAACTAAATGTAGAACAAGAATTAGAGGGTGTGACGGTATGATTTCTATCATTACTAGGAATACCAAGAAAGCCGATGGGCAAATTTGGGAAATGAACTGTGCTACAGATGAGGGGATACCATTACTTGCAATTTATGGGAACAAAGATCATATTGGTGCGACGATTCCAAATGAATGTGGCCATCTTCCTGTAGTAGATTGGAATTGGGAAAAGATTAGCGCTTGGATAAAACAATTGTGAGGTATAATTTATGTTAAACAACAAGGCATTAATCGTTGGTATCGATGCATATTCTCAGGCTCCGTTAGGGGGGTGTGTAAATGATGCAGAGGAGATAGCGAAATTATTGGAGGAAAACGAGGATGGTTCCCCTAATTTCAATATTAAACTAAAATGTAATATACAAACAAAAGCAGAGTTATTGGATGATCTTAATTCTTTATTTAAAGAAGGAGAATCTGACATTGCACTTTTTTATTTCTCAGGACATGGGACAGATAAGAAGGGTGGTCAAATCGTAACACCAGATTTTAATGAGTGTAATATGGGAATTTCTATGGATGATATACTTCAACTAGCAAACGCTTCAAAAAGTCGAAATAAAATTATCATCTTAGATTGTTGTTTTTCTGGGAAGTTAGGAGATTTTAGTGATAACTCACCTAATGCCAATATTGGGAAAGGTGTTACTATTCTAACAGCAAGCAATCGTGATGAGGCTGCTATTGAAGATCGAGAAACTGGTCATGGTGTGTTTACTGAATTACTAATTCAGGGGCTAAAAGGTGGAGCAGCAGATGTTGGTGGAAATATCACTCCTGCTAGTTTGTATTCTTTTGTAGATCAATCATTAGGAGCGTGGGAACAAAGACCTCTATTTAAAACAAATATTACAGGTTTTTTACCTATCAGAACTGTTGAAGCTAAAGTATCAAAAAAAGTACTACGGAAACTTCATCAATATTTTACAGAAGCTACTTCAGAATTTCAATTAGATCCATCATTTGAATTTACTAATACTCCTGAAGCAACTCATGAATATAAAGAACCTTTCGCAAAAGAAGAAAATGTTGATAAATTTAAAGAGTTACAGCTTTATGAAAGCGTAGGTTTGATCGAACCTGTTGGAGAGGAGCATATGTACTTTGCTGCTATGAATAGTAAGTCTTGCCGTTTGACACCACTAGGTTTACATTATTGGAAATTATCAAGAGATAAAAGATTTTAAAAAGGGAAGTGAGCAAAATTGCTCATTTCCCTTTAATTATTTTTAGAGTTTCATGATAATCATGCTTTAGCTCTTTACGACCTGAGCTTACCGTCTCTTCTTGCCTTTTTGTAACAGGCTTAAATTCAATAATTGATTCATCAGTACCAAATGCAATTAGGGTCAAATCTTTAATGTTTTCATTATACCAAGTATTGTCAAGATCAGTTTCTTCTCGTTTGAGAAATTGTGATTCTGTTAAGCAAGTTTTAGCAAAATGAACAGCAGAGTAGTAATACTCTTTTATTGATTCAATATCTTTTGATATACAATATTGTTTTAACAAAAGTGCACAGTAGTTTCTAGCACAATAAAGATTCCCACTTTCAAAGTTTGAGCCATTTTTGTAATATCTTCTAGCTTGTTCTAAAAATTTGCATTCTTTAGTTAGGCCAAACATTTGTTTATTTATCGCTGCAACAATCCCCAGTAAGTTTTCGTTTGTCGATGTAGCTAAATCTATGTTCTCATTAACGTATGATAAGGTTAAAAGCAAATTTTCTAGGGACAATTCTTTTTTATAGCGACATAATAGATATTGAGAAAGTATATCTTCATCAAAGGATAAGTTTAAAACTTGAAGATACTGATTTTCGGCTTCTTTAAACAGCATATTTTCCTTCAAATTTTCAGCTTTTTCAATCATTGTCCTTATAGATGCTCCTGCTACATGTACATTTTTATCTAATTGAACTAATGGTTTAATCTTATACAAATTAAAATCAAATACAGGACTATCAATATAATCGGTATTGGATTCTAGGCAAGAAATTAATATATCTTCTAATTTATCTTGCAGAGATTTTCTATAGTTTTCATCCGATACTATTTTCTTTCTATGATATCTTAATTGAGGATTCATTGAAATATCAAAAAATGGGTATTTGCTAATAGTTAGTTCTTCACAAAGTATAATTGTAGATTTTGGCCTCATTGCATGCCGAAGTCCCAACTCATAAATTGCATTTTGATTTAAAGTGCTTATATCAGCAATCACAATATCAGCTAAAAAAATAGATGTTATGAAGTTTTTATTAATAGCTAATGAAGTTGGAACTTCATCTCCTCGATATGCTTGTGTGGAGTAGACTGATTTTAAATGATTTCGAGATAATACAGGTTTTATAAACTTAAAATAAACATCGTCTAAATTCAGTTTTACTAAAGTTCCAGGAATTTTTTTAACCCCATATCCCATGACTACAAAGCATGTTTTATTACTCATCAATCATTCTCCTACCGATAACTATTTATTATCACTATACAAAGCACCCAAATAAGTTTATAATAGCATGATTATTGATAAAGGAGATTTTTATGGATTATAAACTTATTTCTACTTACTTAGATTATTGCAAGACTCATAAACGTTTGAGTTCACATACGATTCGAGCTTATAAAAATGATCTTATGCAATTTTATAACTCAAACTATGATAATGTCGAATCCTATATAGAACAGTTGACACGATCTAACATAAAAACGAATACATTAAGAAGAAAAATTGCTTGTATGAAGGTGTTTTATAACTATCTAAAGTACCAGAACATAATTGAAGAGAATCCCTTCAATCAATTGCGTTTTCAATTTAGAACTGAAAAAATATTGCCTAAAACGATTCCGTATAATATTTTGAAAAATATTTTTTTATATTTAGAGCAGAGAGTAGTTATTTCTAAAACTGACTTTCAAAAACAAAAAGCAGAAAGAAATCTACTAATCATTTCTCTTTTACTTTCGACGGGTATCAGAATTTCTGAACTTTGTCACATTCATCTCAAAGATATTAATCTTTCCAATAAGACGCTCCATATTATAGGAAAGGGGAAGAAAGAACGTATCATATTTTTAGGAGATCAAACAACCTTTAATTTATTAGAAATATATATAAATAAAATAGGGAAGGAATCCAATGGTTTTCTATTTCCAGGGAAACATTCGCCAAAACCATTGTCAGAGCAAAGTGTACGTTTAATTTTAAAGAGAATCGTTGAACAAAATAACTTATCTAGAAATATTACACCACATATGTTTAGACATAGCTTTGCAACAATGCTTCTGGATAATGATGTAGATATTCGATATATTCAACAAATTCTTGGACATAGTTCTATATCGATCACACAAATCTATACTCACGTATCTCATTCAAAGCAAAAAGAAATACTTAGTTCTTTTAATCCCGTATCAGTAATTCATTCTGAAATCGAGTAAGAGAACTTTCCAAAGCCTACAGTTTAGTTCATCTAAAATTAATTTTTGTAGTTCGACTTTAGTTAATAGATTTTATGCTCAACAAAAGCAAAAAACATACAAAACTCCACTTTGAATCAGTATTTATACTAGATTCCGTATTAAGAACTCCATAACTGTTTTTCTAAAATATAACTTTCAAATATCCTTAAATATAGATGAGGAAAAACTCAATCTCAGAAGAAAATGGAGTAAATCTTCCTACAAGAAAACGCATAGTATCAAGTTTCAACACCTAATACTATGCGTTTTTCTGATTTTAAAGACTTTTTTATCCTAAATAGACTATATTTTAAAATTCGTGATCTAACCACCATTTCGATTAGTTAAATCTTTCAATCTTTCTTCTCCAGATTTAAGCATCTCCTTCTCTATTTGACTCCACTCTCCAAACAGTAAGTCTTGAAGAATATCTGCTGCTGAAGTCTTATCTTGTTCTGAATCATATACACAACTTCTATCTCGTTGATAAATTTGAATTCTTTCAAAAATAGCTAGTTTTTCCAATTGCCGTGTATTATCAACTAGATGATTTACAATGAAATCATGATGTTCTTTTGGAGTTGCGCGTGCTTGATTTGGATTGATAGCGTACAGTTCCTCGTATCGGATAAGAGTGCTCAGATAGGACAGCTTAGGCTTTGTCGCAATCAAGGCTAATTGTACTTCATATCCCTTACTTTTCAAGAGTTGTGCTGTTTCCTTTGGAACGTCAATCGTTCGTAAAGTTCCCTCTATCAAAAGATTGTATCCCAAATGACTCAATTCTGTTACTAAAGACTCTACCATTTTGCCTGCAAAATCTTTGGTGTATTCTACACTATCTTTGCCATATTCTTGCTGCAGTTTTATATAGTGTGGATGCTGAGAACGAAAACTATCGCCATCAATGATAATAATATTTCCTTGAAATTCTTTCTGTTTAATACGATGAATTGTAGTCTTACCAGCACCACTTTGCCCTCCAAGCAAAATCGCTATAGGTTGCTTACTGGACTTTTTTCCTCTTGTCAGTGAACGAAGATTCCGTGCTAGAGCATGTTTGAATTCACTATCAGTATAATCTTGGATTTCCATTAGGCTACCATCCGTTTTTCAGATATCTCTAACATACGTTCAATTCCATCCAAATAACCGCTATATCTCTCTATTTCATCAAAAGTTCCTACTAAATAGATATTCGTATGAATCAAGTCAGATAGATCATCACTCATTAAAATCCAAGGGTTAGATTCATCATCAATGCAAATTCCCTGACTATCTTGATAACGATAGAGTCGAGATAGTAGATTAGCGCCTCTTTCTTTCACAATTTCAATTTTTAAAGTCAATTCATAATCTTCAACAGGATTCAGCATTTTATCTTCTCCTACAATATCGACATAAGATACATTAAACTTCTGACAAATGATGTCTATTAATTCGGTAGAGACTGAACTCGTTCCATTTTCATAACGACTCAGACTATTTCGTGAAATACCTACAATCCGTGCAAATTCGGGTTGTGTTAAGTCATGTGTTTTACGTAAGGATTTTATATTCTTTCCAATCATGGCAAACTCCTTTATTTTTATAATTCCATTATAGCACAAAAAAGAATAACGCACCAAAATTGGTGCGTTATTCTTTTTTGTGCTATCTAAACTTTACTTCTATAAAAGCCACCTAAAAGGGAGCACAACACTTAGCAGTATAGAAATAAGTACATCTCTTTAATGAAATGTCGTTATTTTTATCTATCTTCCAGAAAATCTGGGTGAGTTAAATTACTATTATTGAGAAATGATTTAAATTGTTCTGGATCATTTCGATGTAAGACGCCTAATATTATTCTAGCATCATGCTTAAACTCGCATGTATTAATGGGATTGCGAGTTCTATCAAACCTATCTTCTCCATGAGAGTACTCATTATTTATACGTTGTATAAACGGAGCATTCTCACCTCCGAAATAATTAATAATTTTATTGTCATTGTTTGTTTTATAGTCAGGATATTTAAAGTACAAAAGAGTTTCAATAAACTTTCTGCCGTTATTTGGAAAATTATAAAAAACAGAAAAATTATTTTCGTCTTCATCTTCCGTCGCCACCCTGTATATTTGTTCAAACAGGAATACAAATTCTGTGACTTTATTTGACAAATAATTAGGCAAATTTTTTATATAACTTTTTGACGGGATATTTTCAGCTTCTTTTATCTTTTCTATTAAGTAATAATCTTTTTTATTAGAAAATCTATTTGTATATTTCAAGAAATCTAGATTATGAGTGGACAAGAAGTATTGTAAAAATTCTTTCTTTTCTAGAAGACAAAAAATTAGGTTGTAAATATAAAAAATGTTATTTTCATCGAGACTAGAGACAGGGTCATCAATAAATAAGATTGTTTTTGACTTTTCTTCTGTCGACAAACTTTCTAATCTTGTAATATAATAAGCAAAGGCTATTAATGATTTTTCTCCTTCACTTAGATTATATGCTCTTTCTTCATTTCGAGAAACTTCGAAATATATACCTTCCTCATCATCGACTGATTTTAGGGACATCTCTGAATGTGCTAAAGAATTTTGAAGTATCATATTTATACGTTTTACTGCTTCAGATTCTGACTTTAAACTACCTTCAAGTTCACTAATATCTTTCTCAAATTTTTCTTTTTCTTCGTTTAATATTTTCTGCTCCAAATTTATTTTTTCCATATCCTCTTGGAGTTGGTCAACTTCTTGAGATAGTTTAGTGAACTCAGGTACAGGGAACTCTTTTACAATATAATATCTTCGAAGAAAATCTAAACTTTTAGTTTTCCTATCCTCAAATTGTTCTATCTGTTTAATAGTGTCATCATATAGTGAGTTAATCTCAACTTGAATTTCGGAAAAATCAATCCAATTTAAATCATTAATTTCAATTTTAGAAAAAATGTCTCTTTGTTTTTCTGAAATTTTTGATTCTAGTATTTCTAGAACTCTTTTTCTATTATCAGTATTATTTTCAATCTCTTTGTTTATATTTTGAATGTCAGATACAGAATCTTTAAAATAATCTTCCTTATTAATATTTGGAATAGCATCTAATTTTTGGATTTCTGATTTTATCCTATTATTTTGCAGCACTAATTGGTTTTCCAGAGATCTTAACTCATCAGAAAAAGCCAACTTTAGATTTTTAATGAGGTCACTATCAATGCTATTACCACAAAATACACATTTTTCTGGATTATCTCCATGGATATCAACACCATGCTTAATCCAATTTATTTTATCTGGACTATCTTTATATTCATCTAAAATATTACTTACTGAGACAACTTTAGATAAAAGTTTCTTCGTATTTTCTAAAAATAATGTGAAATTAAAATTTTTATCAAAACTAACTAAATCAATTTTTTGTGGTTTATTTATGTTTTTTTCGAGAACTCGTATTTTGGCTTGTTCAACATTCTTTTCTAACTCAGCTACAGCCTTCTCATCATCTTGTGATGGTAAAATAGGAAAATGAGCTGAATGTTTTTCAAACTCCTCCTTTATATCTCGTATATCATATTTATTACCAACTACGACCGAGGGATTCTTTAAATTCTTGATTTTTGAAGCAGTTGTTCTCAGTTTTGAATCTAAACTATCTTTACTGATTTTAGTCTTTTGTTGTTTTTTAGTTATATCCGATTTAATCTGTGATAATTTTTCATTTCTAGGTTTTAGTTTGTTCAATCGTATATCTTCGATTTTTTTCAAGGTTTCATTAGTATCACTACCTATTGAAATTTGGAAACTATTTAATTTATTGTCGTTGTGAAGATAAATATTATCGTCAATAAATCGCTGATTAAAAACTTTGCAATCTATTGGTAACTCGCTACCTATTTCGTTTGACTTAATAATCCTATGATTAGCTAGTTTGACTTCAAAATCTATCTTTTCATACTTTTCTGGAAGTTGCTTAAGTTCAATACTTTGAAAAATTTTCGAATAAGTACTTTTTCCGGAATAGTTTCTACCGTAAAAAATATTAATTCTTCTATCATTAAAATCATTACCGATACCTGATTGACTATGCTGTTTGTAGTTTTTATAGCAACCAAAATCTTTGATATCAATTTTTTTAATCTCTAAATCTGACATAGTTTATACCTCTTTTTCATTATATCATATAGACATAGCATAAAACAGGATGGGATGCGTACTCAAATTACTTTATAAATGAGAATCATTCCAATCGATCTTTGAATTGTGTTGATGAAGCAACTTCTTTCAACTCCGTAAAATAAGATTTTTAAGCCTAATCTATCACATGAAATACTCCAAAACTTAGTCTTAATTTGTCAGTCTAACTTATTCCGATCGGAAAACTAAATAACGAAAAAGCGAGTCAGGCGGACTGACTCGCTACTATTAACCCTGATAACTGAACTGATAACTGAACTGATAACTGAACTGCTAGCTATCAACTTGGCTAAGAGTAATTTCTTTCTTTTGAGGTCGCTTGTTTCAAAATACTATACATTAAAATACTCTTGTTTAATTTTTGTAAGCAGATTGTTAGCAACCGAAGTTACACCAACATGCATCAGTTCAGGATCAGAATAATCTAGATTACGAGCATAGCCTTCTGCAACAGTCTGAGCAATACGCTCATCCAATTTATAATTAGAGGCTTTTAATAGTGCTTGAAATAATTCTGAACTATATAGTTTAATATTATTTTCCAATGATACTACTGCCATTTTTGTAACTCCTCTCCTGTTTTTGATTGATAAACCTTCTCTATTTTCATTATATCACAAAAAGATTGGTTGTGAATGGATAATTGTTTAAAAGAATAGGGTTTTCTAAATTCAGCAAGCATTTCTTCTTTTGTAATTTCATTCTGACGAAAACGAGCTAAAGCTTGGGTTGGATTGTCATCAGTCTGAACACCATAGATAAAATCAAAATGGTGTTGTAATTTATCTGGATTTTCCCGATTTTGAACGACAAATTCCGCAAAATCTAAATCTGACTCTGACTTTTTATGTTTTGCAAAATAGTGACAATGATAGTCCGGGTTCTTAAAAATTTCTACAAAATTTGAAATACGAAATTCTACTATAATTCCTACTTCTTCTTCTGAGTCAAAAATATTATTATTAGAGGTGCTTCGATTTAAAACTTCAACTTGCTTGTTAATAAATTTTCTAGCTTGTTCAAAGTCAGGCGTAATATAGAAACCAGGTCCAAAATCTAGCTCACTCCCTAAATTAAATTGAACATCGATTCCTTTTTTTAAGGATTCTAAATGTCGTAACAATGTCGCATGAAACCACTGCGTCTGACCTAGTTGCTTTTCCTGCTTGGTACTCAACTCCAAAATATTTACTTCCTTCTCTAGTCTATACTAAAAGTATAACACAAGACTTTATTCAAGTAAAAGAAAATTTTATAAAACGATTCACTTCCTTCCATCTTTCCTAAATCTCTCTAAATTCTTCTCCAATTGTTCCTTATGAAGTTGATTCTTAGCTTCCTTTAATGTGTCGTCCAAAGTTTCTTCTCTGTAAGTTGATTCTGTTTTTAGTTGTTCTGATCCTTGATCTGGAGTGAAAATGATATCTAGCAGTCGGTCTATTTTTTCAAGATCTTGGACAGACATATCAGATAGTCTATGAATTAGCTTCTTAAATACATCACTATTGTCTTGGTTTTTCTTAAAAAGTTTTGTAAACATCTATAACCTCTCAAAAAAAGCAGCCTATTAGGACTGCTTAGTGTAATTCCGAAATCGCATCATAAATGGACTGCAATTTCTTATTGTCTTTATTCTTTGTGTCAATCAGCGTATGTAGCTCTTCAATTTTCTTTTGGCTGCTTTGAATATCGCTATTGTTATCTGCAATCAGTCTTTTAAGATGTTGCTGATAACTTGTAGTGATATCTGTCTCTTTTCCTGTTCTAACCTCTGTAACTTTGGGTTTAGAACTAGGATTTGATTCTGTCACAGGTGTTTGTTTTCGCTTTTGAAAAGCTGCTTCATAATTTACATCATTACCTCCTTGATGATTTCCAAATAAGGCCGCAATTTTATCTGGATCTTCTTGATTTTCTGATTTACTTTCTAATGGTTGATTAAAATTCCAATCTTTTGTCATTCACTCATTTCATCCTTTCTAAATTCAGAATCATCGAATTGTCTTTCTTTACCAAAGGCATGGTCAAGAGCTTCTTCAAAACTCATCTGACTAATGCTTTGACGCCTTTTGAACGTCGCAAACATAGCTGTCTCCAGTTGCTCTTGGTAAGCAGCTAGTTTTTCTGTCTCTCTTGCTACCTTGTTTTCTTGCCTAGTGACCTTTTCTTCTAAGCGTTCAATAATGGTCATATACTATCCTCCTTCATTCTAATATTAGCTAAAACATCTTGATTTTGTTATCACAATTCTAAACATTGAGAGGTTTGTCTTACTGGTGGATTTCCAAATGTCTCTTTTACAGTCTCAAGCTTAAATTGAAAATCTGATTTCTTTTCTCGAAGAATATCGTTCCAGTCTCTTTTTTCTTTCCCAGATTCATTATCAGGTAAATCCAGTAAAACAGGAAATCCTGATCTAGATAACTTATCAGAAAAATCTTTACCTGCATCATCACAATCTACTGCCAGGGTCAATAAATCAGGATGATTATTAAAATAGCTGGTGGTATCACGAATTGTATTGATCAAAGGCAATAATTTTGAAGGTATTACTGTATCTAAAAATTCCAACTTCTGATTTTCTTCAGCTATCAGTCGTAAAGTTTGATAAGCAACAACGGACCTTTTTAATCCCTCCATAGATACCAAACGAACATCAGATAGACTTTGTTGATGCAGTTCGTAATAGCTCATCAAGTCGATAAACGATTCACAAAAGACCAGTCTATTTGGTTTACCAATGTCAAAGGATATTCCAACATGTCCATGGCTTCCTTTTAGAATCGTTTTTAACCTCTCTCTAGGAAGAGAGTGATTCTTATATATCCCTTGGAGACTTGCTGCCTGCAGCTTGTGACGATGATCAAAGCTTTTAAAAACGATAACAGGTTCAACTGTTTCATTTGTTTTCCAACTGGCTTGTGCTATCAAACCTTGTTGAATCATCTTTTGTACGATTTCTTCTGAAATTCCTCTACATTCTGTTAAGTAATGTCTGGCCAGACTGCAGTTAGAATCTTCTATTCTCTTTAAAGGATAATAAAATGGTCTCTCTCTATTTTCTTGAACAGCTTCTTTTTGAAAAGGTTCTTTAGAAAGAAAGGCTAGAGCTTCTTTAAAGGAAATTCCCTGAACAAGTCGAACAAAATCAATGACATCACCTTGAATATCTCTTGAAAACCATTTAAAAGTATTGGTAGTTGAAAAAATCCGAAATGAATCGTGTTCAGGATGTTCATAGACACTGCTCGAAACTTGTTTAAAGGAGATACCTAAACGATTGGCTACATCAAGAATTGAAATTTGCTTACATTCTTCTATTTCCATGCAATATCATCATTTTGTTGTAGTATTTGGCAGTGATGGAACAGATGAGGATTCTTCCAAAGTTTTGGGAGTGGCCTTATCCAAATCATCTAACCCAGATTTCCAAACCTGCACTTGATTGACCAATAACTTACCTGGTAGTTTCGAATAAGACAACTTAACCGTTCTGGTTTCTGTCTGATTGGTCTTTGATTGGTTGGCATTCTTTAAATCGGATACATAGGTTACATTATAAGACACCATGGCAATAGCTTGATTCGTAGTCTGATTGACAAAGATATCTGCTTTTTCAAAATGATAATCCAAAATATAGTCCTTATACACTTGGTTCATAGCATCCTTTTGACTTGACAATTCTTGAGAATAAGCCGATTCAGTCATATAAGGTTGAATACGTGTATTATTTTCTCCGAGCTTTTCTTTCGTATAGTACTGAGTCAAAAATTCTTTTACAGTATCTGATGACAAAATGCTGGCTTTATCTTCTGCTTGTTTGTCCTCTACAAGTTTAGCTGCAGCCAATTCGATTTCTTTGCGACTTTGTTTAGCAGTAGAATGTTGACCAGCAGTATATCCCATCATGAGAATAAAGCTAGTTGCAGCTACTGCTCCAACACTAATTAAGGCTTTAGTTTTGACTTTATTTAACATCTTAGACCTTCTTTCTATAAAAACTAGGTCAAGAATAACAAAAAGAACTTGTAAGTTTTATCACACCACAACGAAAGGTGATTCCTACATTTCAGGCGCAAAATCGTACAGTTCAGAGAAAAATATCAAAACCAGCTGTCTTCAGTTTATAATACAAATATGAACAAATTAAAAGAAGAAAATTTGAGAAGAGCTCTTTCTCATATTGAACGACATAAACAAGCCATAAATACAAGTAATAATAGTGATGATAATGATTTTCATAAATTATTACTCCAATTTAGCTATGAAGTATATGAAAGAATCAAGGCTAATAAAAAACCTTATCCGAATTTAGATTCAGATAAAGTCTTTTAACTACCTAAAAAGTTCACATTTTTTCCTTATTCATGGAGTTAATGAAACGCCAACTGAATCCTAGAACCAACATCAGATTGATGAAAAGGTACACAGCCGTAAAACTAGTTAAACCATGTTGTCTGATATCATCAAAATATAAACTAGGTTCAGTAAAGAACAAATAAATTCCATAGACCTCTACAAAAATAAGAAAACTGATAAAACCAATCAGGAAAAGTCCACTGGCAATAAGAAAGAGTCTCCATAAAAGAATGATTAAAGCCTCTGTATTCATAACTCCAAATGTTATATGAAATTCAGTCATTTATAAGCAAAAATAATGTTCATCATGCGTTTATCTGCCAACAAATAAAGGAGACATGCCAGCAAGGTAACCAGCCATATGGCATATACAGAAACTGTTAAAACAGTGAATTCCTCCAGGATGATTAGTAGTAAATTTGCCAGATAATACCGCCCAACAACCGTTGTTAAAGCAAACAAACCTGCAAATGACAATAAAAAGGCAAGTGGTAGGGCAAGGATAAGTTCCTTCCGATATTTTCCTAAGAAGAGGACAATAATACCAGCAGACAGTGTATAAGCAAAAGCAATTGCTCCATAAACAAGTCCCCAAGATAACATTGCAAGACTAGAGAAAGCAAAATCACCATCCATTAACTCTAGGACCAGCATAGCCAAAAAAGTGAATTCACTAACTAGTAGATTAATCAACAAAGCAAGTATAAACTTCGCTTGGAGTAATTGTTTCAAATTGACAGGAATCAGTCTGAGATTTGAAATCGTTTTAGACACTTGTTCTATTCTTATCAAATCCACTAAAATCAGGCTCGCAAAAGGGAGGAGAAAATAGTAATTCAAAAAGAAGAAACCATTTTCTACATACCAGCCATTCACACTACCGTACGAATGCCCTTGATAAATCTGATGACCAATCATAAACTCTAACAAAAAGAGCAAGATGGCTACAAAGGGAATCATATACAGTATCTTTCGCCTTCTTAGTTTAGTCAATTCTAGCATCAACATTTATTCATCCACCTTTCTTAACCAAGATTTAATGGACAAGAAAGACAAAACAAGTAAAGATAAACCTAGTACAACAATCGATAAGATAGCTGGCTGTTGAAGCACCACTCCTTCTCTGTTTCCTTCCCAGATTAAACTGTTAGCACTTGTTACTGGACTGATATTTGGACTCGTCCTTGCTAAAAAAAATGACACTAAAACAAACATGACACCGACCAAATTCCCAACTATCTCCTTGCCTCTGACTTTTATCATGACCAAAGCAACTAAAGGAAATACTCCCATGGGAATTAAGATACCACTACTCATACAAAGATAGAAGAATCTTAATAATAAAGACAAACTGACTGTCGAAGAAAAGCGTGATAGTATTGCGAATAAGGAAACCGAAATATAGGTGAATAACATGATACACAGAGCGTTGATTTCTATATACAAAATCTTAGCCCAGAATGTCTTCATTAGATTTGCTGAAGCGAGTTTCAAGTTGTTCATGATGCGATAGCGATATTCTACACCAAATACCTGTATTGTATAGGAAACACAATACAAAGGGAGAATCAAAAAGTTTAAATAAGACAAAGAAAATTTATAGACAAAGGGAAAGGAGTCAAACAAGCCTCTCGCATCATTTACATAATAAAAGATGAGAGCTAGGTAGAGGGAAACAACACCATATACGACAAAATTCAGTTTTTGATGCCTTTGTTTGAGAAATTCAATCTTCACTAAATCAAGCAATTCCCTCACCTCCTGTTATCCGCTTAAAGTAATCCTCTAAACTTTCATTGTTTTTATAAGAATATTCTTTTAGAACTATTCCGTTGTCTTTTAAGGAGTTAGATACGACCGCAATGTCAAAAGTAGGTGATTCTCCCTGAAGTTCAAGTTCTATATCCGAAAGAATACTAATCTGTTCTTGCAGATTTATCCTGCAAAGCACTTCCTTAGCTTGAGAAGCATCCGAAACAATTAGGTGGATTTTCCTTTTCTCTGCACCATCTATTAATTCCTGCATAGTCTTTTCAGCCATAAGGTGGGTATCATGCAGTATCCCAACTCTATCTACAAGCTTTTCAAGTTCTGAAATAATGTGACTGGATATTAAAATCGAAATGCCATGATTGGTACTGAGTTTCTTTAGATAACGGCGCATTTCAAGGATACCAATAGGATCCAAACCATTTGTTGGTTCATCTAATATCAGAATTTTCGGCTGGTGCATGATAGCATTAGCAATTGCCAACCGTTGCTTCATTCCCAGAGAATACTGCTTGAATAGTTTTTTATTTTCCCCATCTAATCCTACTACTTGTAACGCTTGTTCTACTTGTTTTAGCGAGATTCCTCTCAATCTTGCAAAAATAGAGAGATTTTCAGGTCCCGTTAAATTAGGATAAAAAGAAGCACTGTCCAATACCACACCGATTTGAGATAGCAAGTTCTTAGAAAATTCCCCCGACAGTTTTTCAGATAGAATCTCCACTTCACCACTATCCATCGCTGTCAAACCTAAAATAGCCTTGATAAATGTTGTCTTTCCAGCACCATTTCTTCCTAGTAAGCCATAAATTTCTCCCTGTCTTAATGTAAAATCTATCCTATCTAAGACAATTTTCCCATCATAGGATTTTGATAAATTAAATGTCTGTATTACTGGATTTCTCATTTTAATTCTCCTCTTTCGAGTCCCAGATATATTGTGATTGATTTACAGGTTCCCTGAAAAAAGAAACCGCTTTCAAATAATCCTAAAAAGGACATATCAAAATGATTTTACGAAGCTTTACTAAAATACTCATATTAACCACCTTTTTCTTATCTTTACACTTGTAAGTGTACTACTTTAAATATTCTTTGTCAACAAAAATTATTCTTTTTTTCATCTTTTTTTTATTTTATTTCTTTATGACTATTTTTGTTTTAGAAAGTTGAAAAATAGAGATTAAAAGTATATAATTAATCGTAAATTTATTTAAAGAAGGTTTAAAGATGAGCATATTATCTGATAAACTAAAAGCCAAGAGAAAAGAAAAAGGATTCTCACAAAAAACACTTTCCGAAGGAATTTGTGAGCAAAGCCAAATCAGCAAAATAGAACGTGGTAACTATATGCCTGCTGCTGATTTACTCTATAAACTTGCAAATCGGCTTCAAGTTCCCTTAGATTATTTTTTCGATGAACAGATTGAAATGACTTCCAATATAGCACCGTTTAAGAAATTAGCAGAAAAATTACTTGAAGATCGTAATTACGAGGCTTTAGAATACCTCTTAAACTTAGAAAAAGAAAAGTCTCAGTATCTATCTACTGAGGATGAATTTTATCTTCTATGGATTCAAGCGATTATCCTTTTCTACTTACATAGTTCCAAAGATGAAGCTATCGCCAATCTAGAAAACGCTTTGCCAAAGCTTTCGGTCAGCTCATCTGTGTATCTTAAACTTCTCAATACTTTATCTAATTTTTATTTTTCTGTAGGACGTGATGCAGAATATGAAGAAAATAACTCACTTCTTATCAGTTTGTATCAGGAAAAAGATTTAAATCACCAAGAGTATTTATTTGGTTATATTCGAGTTAAACATAATTTTGCCTATTATTTACACTCTAAAGGTAAGGAGTTAGAAGCTGTCCAAGAAGCCTTAGAAACCATTGATTTTTGTAAACAAAAAGAGACCAGCTATCAGCTAGCACCTCTTTTAACTATCGTTGCAAATGCCGGAAAAGGTTTTTTAAAGCACGATGAAATTCTTGCCTATTATTTACAGGCTCGTGATATTTGTAAAATATACGAGCACAAGCTCTTGATGGCTAAAATTGACCATTTTTTGAAAGATAAGGATAGGTGACTTCAATCGTAATAAGTTATAATTACCAATTAATTAGAAACATAAAAGTGGAGAGAAACTAATGTCGTTTTCTCCACTTTTGTTAATATCCCCTCTTCCACTTGTATCCTGCCCAGCATGCTAAAGCAAGTAAAACTAAATTAAAGATGATAAAGAAAGTCGTAAAACCAAATAATCCATTTTGAGCTAAATCTGCCGTGTAAAGTTCAGTTTCTGTAAAGAGAAGATAAATTCCATAGACCTCCACGAAAATAAGGAAACTGACAAAACCAATCAGGAAAAGTCCACTGGCAATAAGAAAGAGTCTCCATAAAAGAATGAGAATTCCTCCTACTGCTAAAAAAATTACTGGGATAAGGAGTAAATCATTCATGACTTTCTCCTTTCTAGTCAATCAATTGACGATAATGAGTGGCAAGAGAGGAATCAAACTCTTCTAATTTTTGAACTAAGTCCAAATACTCCTCTTTTTCATGTTCTTCAAAGTCCACACCTCGATGATTCTGAAGAGCGATTTCCAATTGACTAGTGAGTTCTCGTATAGAAAAGCTGTAATCGCCTGTCGCTTCCTCATAATGTTCCTTTAGCTCCTTGTAGGCTTGGTATTCTTCAGGTGTTTGAAATCCCTGTACCAAAGCCTCTTCTAATTGATAATAGGTATCTTCCATCATAATCGTTACCTCGTTTCTTTCTATCTTTATTTTACCGCGCTTTTCTTTTCTTGTCCGCTATTTGTATCTATTTTTTAATCCAATTCAAAAGAAAGTTGTTCCTGCTTTTCGTTTCCTTTTTCATGGAATTGTCTTAAGGCCTGATCAATAATATCTAAATCCGTTTCTGTTTCAATCAATGGCGCGAGTACATCATATTCGGCCTTTTTAGTTTGATAATCCTCTTCCTTTGGAAAATTTTTCTCAATTTCAACTTTAGCAGTAGTCCATTTATCCTTTAATTCATCCAATAAGTTCTGAATTTTCACTTGGTCCTCCTTGATGTGATCAATCGTATGCTGAAGCCTTTGAATTGTCCCCAAAGGAGAATACAAATCTAAACTGACAGAATACTGATTTTCTCCTACAATCTTAACAGAGAAGGTTTCAGGAAGAGGTTGATTTATTGGAAGACTAAGCATTTTAATGTCAAATCCTCGATAACTGGCTAGGGTACGAAATTCTTTGCTGTCGGCTTGATTATGACGGATAAGACGGTGTAGGGATTCCCCTGCTTCAGCTCGTTGATCAAAAGCTTGCTTACCTACCGTCATAGAAAATGCCTGGTCTTTCGACATTTCAGACTGTTGAATGTCGCCTTCATACTTGCTTAATCGTTTCTCAAGAATGGGCATATTTTCTTCACAGTAAGAGATTGTATGACGATAGTGATCCTTGCTGCGTTGAAAGGCGCGTCTTTGATTTTCTAATAGAGTTAGATCATTCTCTAGTTCCATCTTATATTTGAGATAAGGATTACCTGTTGCTAGCGCCTTAAAATCAGAAGCGGTCATGGTCTGCTCATCAATGTCTTCTGCAGCACGAATCGGCTCCTTAGAAGTCATAATCTGCTTAATATAACGGAGTTTGTTCTCCTGAGTTGCCCATAGATAATTATCAAACGAACCTTTGGTAATATAGTGGTAAATATCCACTTCCTTGTTTTCATTTCCCTGTCGGATAATCCGTCCATTGCGTTGCTGAATGTCACTTGGTCTCCACGGTACATCCAGGTGATGAACTGCTTTCATCTTGCTCTGAACATTTAAACCCGTTCCTCCTTTTTCAGTTGAGGCAAGAATAATCCGCACCTCTCCTGCATTGACCTTCCGAGACAAACTATTCTTCTTTTCATCACTATTGGCATCATGTACAAAGGCAATTTCCTTACTAGGGATTCCTCTATCAACTAATAAAGCCTTTATTTCAGAATAGACATCAAAGCCATTGTCCTTTTTCTTAGGTGTGCCAATATCTGAAAAAATCATCTGAGTAGCCTTATTTTCCATTCCCTCACGATAAATTCTCTCAACATTATCCACTACCTGAAGCAGCTTATGATTGTCTGCTAGACTATAACTAGAGTCCAATAAACGCATATCAATAGCTAGTTTCCGTGCCTCACCTGTTATCTTTAACATGTTATCCTGACTCGGATCAACTGTTCCACATTTGACCATATCTGACCTCATAACTAATTCTTCTAAATAGAGTTTCTGGTTTTCAGTTAACTCACTCTCAATAGGGATAATATGAGCTTCTGGAACAGGTAAATCCAACATATCTTGTGTTTGAATGTCGGCTGTTTCTTTATAGATTTTCATCAACTCAGGTAGATTGACAAACTTTTTAAATCGTTTCTTAGGTTGGTACTTATCCCCTGTAGGAGCTAATTCCATAGAGTTTTGAATTTCTCCAAAAGCACCTACCCAAGAGTCAAAATAATCAACTTGATAGCGTTTTAATATATCTGGTTGAATATAGTTCATCATAGTATATAACTCACTAATAGAATTGGAAACAGGAGTTCCTGTCGCAAAGACAATATTTTTAAAATCATGTTCTTCCTGAATCTGTCGCACCTTCATTTCCATATCCACATTCTTCTTAGAAGTTGTATTGGTAATCCCTGCTACATTTCTAAGTCCAGTAATTGGACGAATGTTTTTAAAGTGATGTGCTTCATCCACAAAGAGAAAATCAATTCCTAGGTTTTCAAAATCAATAAAGCTATCACGATTAAAGCGTTGGAGTTCTTCCAATTGTCTCTCTAAACCACTTATTGATTGTTCTGCTTCTTTAACGGTATACTTATTTTCAGAATATGTTTTAATCTCTCGTAGTTCATTGAGTTTATCCTCGATATAATTCATCTGTCTTTCCTTACTGACAGGGATTTTTTCAAATTGAGAATCCCCAATGACAATAGCATCGTAATCTCCTGTAATGATACGTGATACAAATTGTTTTCTTCTCGCCTTCACAAAATCTTTCTTAGTGGTCACAAAGACCTTTTTAGTAGGGAAAAATTTCATGATTTCTTGGCCAAATTGAGCAGATAAACTAGAAGGCACCACGTACAAGGGCTTATGAACCATCCCCAACTCCTTTAATTTAAAGCCAGCACCAAGCATGGTCAAGGTCTTTCCTGAACCTACCTCATGAGCTAATAAGGCTCTTTTTTCTTCTACGATTCTTTGAATGGCATTCTCTTGGTGAGGACGAAGACTGATGTTTTGTGCCAAGCCATCAATGACTAGATGGCTACCGTCATACTCTCGACTAACCGTTCGATTATAAAGACGATTATAGCTTTCTTCAATGACTTGTTGGACTTCTGGATACCGTGATACAAAGTCTTGAAAGAGTTCTTGTAAATGCTGCTCTTTTGCTCTTAGAACAGAGGTTTTTTCCAAATCTGTGATGGTCTTTTTCTTTTCTCCTTCCGTAACAGTCATAGTAATCGTCGGTTGGTTTGAATTTAGTAAATTCTCAAAAATCTTTCTTCCTGTATCATAACGTGAGCCACTGACTCCAAGACTACTATCTTTGGCACTTGGATAGCGATAAGCAAATGATGTCCTTAAATGAACCTGGCCATCGACAGGATTCACTTCAATGACTTGTTCAACATCAGGCGAAGACAATTCAAATTCACGATTGGTAAAACATTCAAAAGCAAATTTACCATAAACGGATTGAGGAATCCAACGTGACCCTATTTTAAACTCAATATCTGCCAGATGAATCCTTGGAGGGCGAACAGATTCTAACAAATCTAACGCATGGTTCCAATCATATTCTTGGTTGTTTTCCTCTACTAATAGTTGAACTACTTCTATCTTGTTGAGAATATCTCCTGATAAAAACTGGTTCTTGGAAAGATATTTTCTTTCTCCTCTTAAATAGCTTTCTGGATCCATTAAAACCTGGTCTCCTAACTCATCTAAAATAGCAGCTTGGCTATGTTCGGGATAAATTGATACCATATAGTCTAAATCAACCCCTCTACCATCCGATAAACTGGAGTTTAAGGCATCTAAAGCCGTTGAAACTCTTGCAATCACTCTCTCTGGCCTAACCAATGCTTTCTCAAAGGCTAAAGATTTTTTATATTTTACTTTCTGACTTTTAGAATCAATGTATTCATCTTCTAAACTAGCTAGTAAGGAATACTTATCGTCACTATCAAATAAGTTCCGATTGACTGAGGCATTCAAGTATCCAAATTGACTTACAAAGCGGTCATAATCACGATTGAGTTTACTAAGTAATACCTGAAAATCTGTCCGACTATAATCTGGATGACGTTGAATTTCAATTAAGGATTGATAGGTCTCTCTCAAATCAACCATGCCCTTAATGCGACTAATATCCTTATCCGATAAGGGACTTTCATAAAAGACAGTTTTTTTGAACAGTCCCTTATATTTCCCTCTTTTACTCGCTTCTTCTGACTTGTAAACATCTAGTGCTTCCTCATCTGTCAAATGAAGTTTCACAAATCGGTCTATTTTATGTTCAGACAAAGAACTGTCCCAAGCTTTAAACTCTCCCTTCTCGTCTACATAATAACTAATTTCGTCTACTTTTGAACTTTTCCGAATGCCATGCGTATCTCGGTAATAAATTTGATTTCCCTCATATCCAAAAGAATAGAGCGCTAAGTCCTCACGTATAAGACTTGGGATCGAATTATCCACTTCTTCTTGGATAAAAACAGGTGCTTTCAAAGAATTGTCAATTGGTTTAGGTGCTTCCACATTTTCTAACGCTTCCATAATGGCAGTAGCTAATGTTTCTGATACCCCCTTTACATTGAGGGTTCCTCCATTAAAATTACGTACCTCATATTCACCCAAAACTTGTGTATTGTATTTCCCATCAAAATAAGGATTGATCCAGACACGCTTATCCTCCTCAAAGGGAATAGAGCCACTAAAGACAAGCTCCTCTTCATTAAGATTCTTTGCTTGGTCCTTTTGAAAGAAGAGGAGATCTGTAGTCACTCGGGTACCTGCAATCTTTTTAAAAGCCGTATCCGGCAAACGAACTCCCCCTAAAAAATGAGTGTTGGATTTAATCTCTTGTAAAACATTATCTGTCCGCTTATCCATTGTGCCAATAGATGAGATAATCGAAACTTGTCCTCCATCTCTTACTAAATCAAGTGAGTGTTTGACAAAGTAGTCGTGAATCATATAAGGTTTATCATAGTTTTTATCGGCAATCCGAAAATTCCCAAATGGAACATTCGTTAAGACTAAATCAAAACTATTATTTTGATAGGGAACTTCTTCAAATCCTCGCACTTCAATATGGGTATTGGGGTGGAGTTGTTTTGCGATTGCGCCTGTCACACTGTCTAATTCAACCCCATAGAGTTCTGATTTATCTCGTATACTTCTAGGCATCGCCGCAAAGAAGTTCCCAGTCCCCATAGAAGGATCTAATATCCTTCCTCCCTCAAAACCATCATCCAGTAATTTTTGCCAAATCTGGCGAATAATCATTGGGTCTGTATAATAGGCTGTGAGAGAACTTTGTTTCATAGTGGAGTACTCTGATTTACTTACTAAACTCTTAAGAGTTAAACGTTCTGTTTCATACTTTGGATTGAGTTCATCGAAAAATTCATTGGCAAGACCACCCCAGCCGACATACTTGGCGAGTAGCTCTTGTTCTTCTGGATTCGCTTGTCGTCTCTCTTTTTCTAATCTTTTAACAAGTTCAATAGAGGCGATATTCGTTTCAATCTTTTCTCGATTTGTCTTAGGATAAAAGTCCTCTAAATCATCTGGAAAAACAAAATCTTGAACAGGGACATCCGTCTCTTCTATGCCTACAATAAGCGTTTCTGTTTCCTTATCCTTTTCATTTTCTTCTTCCAGATAGGAAAACAAATCTATTTCCTGACTTTCACTTGATGAACCAATCTCAATCTCTGAATCTTCTTTTTCAAGTTCTACGAGAGACAATACTTGTTCAATCTCTTCCAAACTGTTCAAGTATAAGATAGGATTCTCTTCAAATAACTGGTTGGAATCATTGAATAGCTCTAGGCGAACTAAGTCATTTAACTGGGCATTTTCAATCGAAACCAATTGAAATACTTGTCCTTTATAACTAACTTGTGAACCGATTGGATATTCCCTCAAAGCTTCTTCTACAATTTTATCGACATTAGAAAAGGAGTTCGTTTCTTCCGTTTCCTGTTCAATATCACTTGAAGGAGATAAGGATTCCGCTACTTGCTTAGACTTTTCTCTTATAGCCTTTACTTCATCAAAATGAGTAATAATCTTCAGCTTTTGTGTCAGTGGAAGTTGTTGGTAGTTTTCTTCATGATGGACAAGATCTGTAACAGTATCTAAAGTAGCCATCAATTCTGAACCCAAATAGGCTAGAACATCTCCTTCTTTTTCTTCAAAATGAATCTCAAGAACCTCTTTTTTTAGTTCTTTGGAATCAACCATTAGAAGAAACTCCTCTATATCTCTACTAATGCGGTCAGATAGATTATTCGCAACCCGATAGACATTGACTAAATTGACATCCTGATTTTGATGAAATACAAGCTCACTTAGTTGTTCTAGTTTTTCTTTTTCAGATTGGATGTAAAATCGAGTGGAAAGATTATAGGATGCGACTTCTAGCACCAAGTTTTTCTCAAAATTACTTAATTGAGATAATTTACTTAGACCTGCTTGTCCAAAATTTCTTGTGTAACTTTCTAAATCTTGTTCATTATTTTCAGAACTAGCCTCTAGGAAAGAAACAATATCTTGATCAAAAGAATATACGTGAGGTATCTCTTCTATCTTGCCCTCTTCAGCCAAAAATCTCTCTACCAAATCCTGCCATTTCTCATCAAAATGTTGCGCCTGATAGCGAAGAAATAGGTCCATTTTCTCCCTATCTTTTGGAATTGTTCCACGAAACATAGCCAATAATTGTATTACTTCCATACTCGCTCCTTTCATCTATACGAAAATAGGAGAATCACATGATTCCCCTACAACTCTATCTCCATTTCAACCTCTTGAGGACTGATTTCTAAATCACTAGACAAAAGAGAAACAGAATCTGTTCTCATGTAGTAAGTATATAAGTCTTCTAGGTCTTGTTGGTTTTCAATCCCTGTTTCAATACTAATCAGAGCCTGTATAAATTCCTTGTAGTGACTCTCCATCATATCTGAAATCTTTTGTTTCATTTCCATAAATACTGAAGATGGTTCAGTTATACTTGTTTGGTCTATGTCTTGTAAATCCTTTTCTAAGGGATTGCTTCCTTCTTCTACTTCCACTAAATCTGAACGACCATCACCATCAGAATCTGCGCTAAGAGGATTGGTTCCTAGCGCTAATTCTTGAGCATCAGTTAGTCCATCTTGATCCGAATCACGTTGATAAATGGCTACCATATACTTCCTTCTTTCCTAGTTAATCTTTTTTCACTCCAATCCTACCAAATATTCCTTGAAAGAAGTATCACAACAAAAAAGAGAACGAGCCAAAACTACGTTCTCAAATAATATTGTGATTATAAACAAGTGCTTCAGATATTCGAAATTTATGCGGTATATAATCAAAAACTTTCTTATAGCTGAATCTTGCTATATCATCTATGTGATAAATCGGTAACTCGAATTACTTGGTCCACTTGTTCCCAAATAAGAGGATTGTGGGTCGCAATAATAATGGTCCGATTCGGATTTTTTAAAGATTCTAGGATAGAAAGTAATTCCTCAGAGTTTTTGGGGTCTAGCGAAGCAGTTGGTTCATCTGCGAGAATCAAAGGCGGATCCTTTAAAATTATCTTCGCTAGTGCAACACGTTGTGCTTCTCCTCCTGATAACTCAAATATAGGTTGCTTTAAATCCAAATAGGATAGGTTTACACGATTTAGAGCTTGTTTCATCAAAGAGATTTTCTCTTTTTCTTTCAACTTTTTACCAACTAAACCCAGATTGAGATTCTCTTTGACGGTTTGGCTTTCAATTAAGCCAAAATCTTGAAATAAATATCCCAAGTAATCTCTAAAGAAAACAGAGGGCTTAATGTCTTTAAGAGAAGTGCCATCATAGATGATTTGCCCTTTGTCATATGGCTCTAATCGTCCAATCATATTCAAGAGTGTTGTCTTACCACAGCCACTTGTACCGATTAAGGCATAAATTTTCCCACCTTCAAAATGAAGATTCGTATCTGAAAATAGCTGACGGCTTCCAAATTTTTTAGATATATTCTTTAGTTCAATCATCCTATTTTCCTTTCATAATTGTCATAGAAACACGAGATTCTTTCTGCGCTTGACGGTAAAGCGTCAGAACTGCACTAACTAGAAAGACTAATAAAGTGAGTAAGCCAATTACCCAGTCTCTACTGCGTAAAATAAAGAGACTAGCACCAAATACAAAACTGGCAAATTGACTAACCATATACTGAGCATGCGTTTCAAAAAATCGTAAACCTGAAATTCGTTTAATCAAGATATCTCGACGGAATTGCTCGAAATATAGAAGATTGACAGAATAAAAGAGTAACAAGGAACTAGCTATCCCCACAATGGCTCCTAAGATTAAAGTTGCTGTTTCAGTTTGCACTTCATTATAACGAGTTAGATAAACACTTCTTCCTTCTTTAAGATAAGATACTTGCTCATAAATTCCAGCTTCCTTCAAGAGAGATAGACCACTCTCATATCCCTTGATAAAGAGTTGCTTTCCAGCATTGATAGACCAACTAGATTTGGAAATGATACTATCACCTGTAGATGTTGGAGTAAATACAACTAAAATCGGATCGGTTAAGTACTGAATAGATACTGGATTTTCACCGTTATTATAAACAAATCGTTTTTCTCCTGTTGGAAGATAGCTAACAATCGCTCTCATTTCATACTCTAAAGGAGCGTCTTTATCCTCGCTTGATTTTCCGTAATAGTTCAAACGTTCTTCAAAAACTTTCTTAAGTTCTGCTTCCTGTGAACGAAGAGATTCTGGTAATAAGAGTCCAAATTCACCTTTTTGAAGATGGGCTAGTTTCTGTCTAGTCTCACCATTTACAGATACATTTTCCTTGTCCAAATAACTTGGACTGACATAGAGAACATTAGCATCTGGACTATAGGTATCCAGTGTCTCTCCCTGTTCATTTTTTCCTTGAGGATTTGCAAAATGAATGAGATTATCTTTTACAAATAGAGCCTGTTCTTTTTCAACTGCTTCTTTGGAAAATTCATACCACTTATTCAGATTTTCTGTATCTTTTCCTCTATCACCTAAACCAAAAGAAATTTGATAATAATCTGCTCTATCCTTCCATGCTTGTTTTGAAATTTCAAGTTCTTTCAATCGTTGGTAAGACGTCAAACCCGTCTTAACAGCGTAGCCTACTGTAAAAACAGCTACTAACTGACACAATAGGGTTAAAGCCATCAAGCGTTTAAGGGGTAATCTTCCCTTAATAACGGGAACCAATGCTTTGTAACTCAAACTCATTAGGTAAAGGAGCATTAGTAAAATTGAAATCCCCAATAAAAACAAAAGGTAAAAACTAATCCCAAAACCATAGGTAGCTAACAAGATAGGATAAAACAAACCTTGACTAAAAAGAACGACTCCCCCACCTAGGAAGGAAAGGAGGGCTGATAGAAGGAGCCACTTGATATCAGTCGATAAAGAATGCCCCATGATTGATAAGAGTGTCTGACCAGAAAAGAGTTTTATACCTGCTACTCTCATTTCCTTAATCCGAGTGATAATCACTAAAGCAAAGAAAGATAAGCCAAATATTGCTAAACTAATTAAAATAAGTGGATTTAGTAAAATTCGAAAAGCAAGAGAATAAGGAGGTGTTTTTCGGTCAGCAATTGCTTTATAACCCAAATCTCCTAATTTATCGGCTAGCTTTTCTTTCGTCAAGGAGCCTGATAAAAGGAGATAACTATTTAGCGGATCACTACGTTCACGACTTTCTTGGCTAGCTTCTTGGAATTCTTTTGGTAATGTTCCCTGACCATAAGTTGCATAAGTAAAGTGAGTCGTCCCATCCTTACTCGGCTCTACAATTCTTCTAGCTATTAAACTCTGTTCTGAGTTTACAAACTTCTCTAATTCCTTTTCAAATACCTCACGCGTCGGTTCCTGAGTATCTTTTTTGACACGAAGTAGAGAAACGGAATCATAGCTTGCATATAAATATTGTGGCGCACGTAAGACTATAATCCAAGCAAAGAAGAAGCTGAGAAAAAAAGTTGATAATAATATGAATAGTTTCTTCATAGTAGACTCCTTGTAAACAAAATTCCCCTTGTAATTTCTTACCAGGGGAATTGTCTAAAAAAACTAAATATTAGTCGTCATAGTCATAGTAAAATGATACTTGTTCCCCAAATTTAGTCCAAATCCAAGCCTCTGAAGTTTTTCCTGCAGGTGCTTCTCCTTTATCTGAATGACTATCCCATCTACTTGCGAGAGAAGAATAATGATATTTTTTACCATGATAGTAATTTGAAAAAGCCCAACCACCTCCTGAGCCTTCTCCGTATGTCCATACTCCTCCATCTGGATATTGTACAGCAGCTGATACGGCTCCCATTAATGTAAAGCTTGAAATAAGAGCTAGAGCGAGTAATCTATGTTTTTTCGTTTTCATTTTATTTTTCCTTTCAAAAAAAGCACACCCTGAGTAACAATGCGACAAAATAAATCCTCCTCTCTCTTTTTTTGAAACCGATTTCTTTGTAGAACAATAATAACATTTTAACTATTATATGTCAATTAATTGTAAGTAAATCAGAAAATTTTTTTCAAATAAACTATTGTAACAATAAAAAAAAATAGATGACTTACAGAACCTGTAAGCCACCCAGTCAGTCGGTTTATTCTGGTGTCTGCCACCGCTTGGCCCTTACGTCCAAGATTGCTATCGGATTTCGTTCTGGTGTCCGCCACCGCTTGGCCCTTATGTCCAAGATTACTATCAGATTAACCATGAGCCGACCACTCATTTATAAACATATTGTATCTTTAAATAGCTACAATTTCAAGTCAAAAATCTTTGTTAAAGAAAATCTAGTAAATTTCCCATAATTGACTAATGTATTATTCATTAGTTGGGGTATTGATACATCACTATGATTTAATACAATTCACAGTTATTAAAACTTCTGCTCCATCGTCTCTATTTCTAAGCTCAACTCGGCCTTTGTGTAGTTTTGCAACTCTACATACAAAACTCAGTCCAATACCATAATGTTGCTCTTTATACGATCTAGCTTTATCCATACGATAAAAGAGCTTTCCAAAATTATTTAAAACTTCCTCTGGAAATTCCGAACCATTATTCCATATACCTATTTTCAATTCCTTCCCCTCTTGCTCTACTCTAATTTTAATTTTAGGATTCTGTTTATCGGCGTATTCCAAAGCATTTGTTAAAATATTTTGTATGGCACGAATCAGAAGAGATGGATTTATATAATAGTTTTCAGTTCCTTTCACATTTTGTTCAAAAGAAAACTTCATCTGATTTTTTATCAAAAAAGAGACTTCTTTCTCTAATTCATTGATAAAATCTGAAGAGGAATACTCCGTCCAACCTGTCTCATCATCATAATAGGTTTTAGAATAGTGAATCAATTGATTGAAATAATCTAGTAACTGTTGACTAGCTCTTTCTATATCTGCTAAGCATTCTTGAGATTGGTCGTTTTCAGTTATCGCCTGCAAGAATTCTACATTTCCCCTAATAATGGTTAAGGGTGTCTTTAAATCATGAGAAGCTGCTGAAACCTGAAACATCAAATCTTCTTTCTGCTGTTTCTCATCAACTATTAATTGTCGAATTCTATCTTGCATCACAATAATCCGATTTCCTGTCTCGCGAAATTCTTTAACCGTTAAACTTTCTGTACATTCCTTCTCCAACCACATACTATTTTCATAAATCAAAGTCATTTCATAACTCAGTTTTTTCAACAATTTTCCAATGTGATAACTTATTAGAATAATCAATAAAACACAAATATATATCCATGATGACACATTAAAAAAGATTGATAGAACACCACTATTGTTTAAAGGTTTCCCATCTTCATTTATTTGTATAGATACTGAAGCTAAGGGAATAAGATAGGCCATTAGTAAGCCAAGACTAAACTGCCAAATAATTCTCCAACAGGTTTCTCGAATTAATTGTCTAAAACTTTTGATTCTACCCATTGATATCCTCCACCATACAAGGTTTTAATTGGATTTAATTGATAAGGTTTCAGCTTTTGACGAATTTGATAAATATACTCTGAAACCGAACGTAAAAGAGCTTCGGAACTTTGTGGATATAGATAATTATAAATTTCCTCTATAGAGTATATTCTACTTGGGGTGCTTGCTAAAAGATTCACTATATCAAATTCCCTCCTTGTCAAGGCAATCTTATCATCGTTTACAAATAGTTCCTTACTATCCGTATATAGTATAAGCTTCCCAATCTTTATTTGATGAACATTTCCTTTAGTCCGTTCTTCACGACGCAAGTGCATTTTAACACGTGCTAAAAGTTCTTGCATACTAAAGGGCTTCATAATATAATCATCAGCACCTGCATTGATTCCAGCTACTAAGTCTTCATCCATATCCTTGGCAGTTATAAAACAAATAGGAACAGTTATCTGCTCGCGAATCATCTGACAGATTTCTAAACCACTAACAGGCATCATAATATCTAATAGAATCAAGTCAAAGCCTGTAAAATCACAAAGATCAATCTCTTCTATCTTATTTCGTATGACTACTTCATATTTTTCATATTCTAGTACTTTTTTTATTAGGCGAAGAATAGCAAGATCATCATCTACAACCAAAATTTTATAAGCCATAACTCACCCTCCTGAATATATTATAGCACTAACTGAGAAAAAGACAGGATATCCCCTGTCTTTAGCGTACATTTTTTCCTATAAGTATCAATGTAGCAAATAGAAAAACAATTAATAACCAAACTATTTGTATCCCTAAGCCTTGCCACACTGGATAATAAAGAGACAATGGATAGGTATAAAAACAATTCATACTAGCCAGTAATGGTAAATTTCTAAAAAAAGAACTGAATTGTAATAACATCTGTCCCAACCCCAATAAAAGGGATAAACTGATTCCCAAAATTAAGATAAAAGACTGGGAAATAAATACAAAAATACCACTTAAAAGAGAGAAGGTTAGAATAGAAATACAAGCTGGAAATAGAATTGTTAGAACATGTTTAATATTACTCAAAAGATTGATATTGTAGTATCCTTGCGCGATTAGTATGCATAATGATATTACAGCAACCAATAATACAATTTCCATACATAATACAATAGCTAGTTTACAGATTATAAATTTCAAACGATTTGGACATGTAAGAAAACTGGTACGAAGGCTAGAACCTGTAAATTCTTGACCTATAAATAGAACCGCTAGACTAACGAAACCTGCCTGTCCTAAATAGAGACTTTGCAGTAGCTGTTCCAAAACAAACTGTAGGGTCAACTGGTCTGGCTTATTATTTAAAAAAATAACTAACGCTGGAACACACAGTAATAGAGCACCTATAATCAACCAGTGCCAAGGATTCATAATAAACTTGAGATACTCACTTTTAAGTTGCTCTTTCAACTTATTCACCTCCTCCAATATCTGACTTAAGTAAGCGGTAAATTGCTAAAGCCAAGAATGAGAGGTTCCAACAAAGTAACAATAAAATATTTTGTAAACTATTATGTTCTAAAATTTGAGGAGATGTAGCAATCAATCCTTGCCCCAATGCAACTGGAAGAAATTTTGCAACCGATATATAGTTTGCTAAGAATGTTCCTAAATTGTAGACTTGAGGAAGCAAAAATAATAGAGGAACAATGGCTGTTTTAAATGTCAAAGCCATAATATAGGCTAGAAGTCCCAATAAAGTCCAAGCTATACTGGCTAAAAATATATAGAACCAAACTGTCCAATTTAGTGAAAAAAGCAATAAGCCATCTTGTCCTAAAACATAATGTGTCATGTTAATCGTCAGGAATATTGATAGAAAGGAAATGAAAAAAGAAAATACAAGCCAAACTAATGTTTTTGAAACTAGGAAAGTAATTCGATTTGTAATAGAGAGGAGGCTTGTACGAATAGCAGAGCATTTATACTCCTCGGCTCCGTAAATTGAGCCTAGGATAATCATAATAAAAACACCAAATAAAGTGACATCAAAACCTAAAAATTCAATAGGAGGTATAGCTTCTGCTAATTCTGGATTTGTCTCTGGTGTAGCATGGATACCAACTGAAACAATTTGAGAAGCACCAATATTTGCTAAAAACGTTTGAAATACCAGTATCAAGAATAGTACAACATGAGTAGCTCTCTTATAAAGTAATTTCAATATTTCAGAATGAAGAGAGTAAATAAGTGCCATATCACTTCCCTCCCTCTGTTAAACTAAAGAAGACTTCCTCTAGTGAAGAAAGATTTTTCATCACTTCTTGTAAAGTCCCTTTTATAAGAACTTTTCCTTTATTTATGATAACTACATCATCTGTTACTGCTTCCACTTCCGATAATATATGAGATGATAGCAAGACTGTTTTCCCTTCTTGAGCTTGTTTTTTTATAAACTCTCTAAACCACCGAATTCCTCTTGGATCCAACCCATTAGTCGGTTCATCCAATATCAGGTACTGAGGATTTCCTAATAGAGCTGTTGCAATCCCCAAGCGTTGTCCTTCTCCTAATGATAATTTTCCAATTTTAGATTTTTTCTTATGACTAATATCCACCATATCCAAGACTTGCTCAATTCGCTGACTGGATATCCCATTACTAGCAGCAACAATTTTCAAATGTTGATAAACAGTCCGATCATCAGGAGCACCTACACTGTCAAATGAAGCTCCTACAGTTTTTAGAGGAAATTTTAATTCCTTATAAGTTTGATCTCCAATTTTAGTAAGACCAGATGTTGCTTTGTCTAATCCTAATAAAATACGTAAGGTTGAACTTTTTCCAGCTCCATTTGGACCTAGGAAAGCAGTCACTCTACCTGCTTTTGCTTCAAAAGAAATATCTTTTAAAATTTGAGTTTGGCCATATGACTTACATAAATTTTTAATAGTAATACTTTGTTCCATAGATGTTCTCCTTATACTAATAATTGCTCTTTTGCAAGTTCTTTATACAGAGGAACTGATTCAAGAAGTTGACTATGGGTTCCCTCGCCTACAACTCTTCCGTGCTCAAGAACCATTATTCTATCCGCTTCTATAACTGTTGATAGTCTATGAGCTACTGAAATAATAGTTTTTTTATGATGAATATTTTTTAAGACTTTCTTTATTTGTTTTTCGCTAATGCTGTCTAGATTAGATGTCATCTCATCTAAAAGTAATATTTGTGCTTTCGAAAGTAATGCTCTTGCAAGAGCAATTCTTTGTCTTTCACCACCTGATAAACCTACACTATTTTCACCTATAAGCATATTTAAACCATCAGGGTTTCTATCAACTAAGTATTGTAAACCAACGTCTTTTAAAACTGATAAACACTCCAATTCTGACACTTCTTCATTGCCGAACCGTATGTTTTCTAATAATGTTCCCGTTAAAAGTGGTGCATTTTGTTCAACATATGCTAAGTTCTTTCTTAAATCAAATCTGTCTATTTTTTTTATGTCAACACCATCTACTAAAATACTTCCCAAATCGATCTCGTAAAAACGTTCTAAAATTTGAAGAATGGTACTTTTCCCAGCACCGGATGGTCCAACAATTGCTATGTATTCACCTCTATATACATCAAAAGAAATATTATTTAAAATATATTCTGTTATAACATTTCTTTTTTCCAGATGAAATTTTTTACTATAAGTGAAATATACATTTTTAAAAGTAATAATTGCTCCTTCATTTGATTGAAAACGTTCGTGTATATCAACATCATAATCTCTTTCTACAGGTAAGTTTACTACTTCTTGTATGCGACTCAAAGCTCCAAGTGATTCTGATATACCTGATATTGATGTAAATATTTGACTAAAAGGGCCTATTGCCATATATAATAATAATATAAAAGCTGTTAAATCAGATATAGCCATTAAATTATTAAATACTCTATACGAACCTACACCAATTACAATCATTAAACTAAACTGTATGCCTAAATTAGATATCGGAGTCAACAAAGCTTGTACTTTTGACAATTTTAAACCTAATTCCTTTATTGAATTAATCTCATAATTCGTTTTGTCTAATTCACACTCTGTCTTATTAAATGCTCTAATAGTTCTGATTCCTAGTAAATCTCTCGTTAATAACGATGATAATTTAGAAGTATGTTTTTGTACATCAAAACTTGCTTTTTGAATTATTGTACTCATTAACAGTATGACAAAAAATACCACAGTAAGTGTTAATAATGTAATAATCGAAAGCCAGAAATCTTTAAAAAATAATAAGAATATAGCACCAATTGATAAAATTAAACTACTCGATAACGATACTGTTAATTGGATAATTCCCAATCTTAACTTAGACGTATCCGACCCTACACGACTTATGAAATCCCCTATGCTCCAATTATCATAGTCTGAAATATGAAGATTAAACATACGGCTCACTAAATTTTTTCTAGTTTTATAAATAGCTAATTCTCCAATTTTTTGCAAATAGAAATATTGAAATGTAGAGCAAATTGTTGCTAAAAAAACTGTTGTAATAAATAAGATAAATGATATACTGCTAAAAATATTTGTTATATCATTTTTAATCAATTCAGACAATAATTCAGGTTGTATCAAACTAAAAAAAGTACTAAGTATCCCCAAAATAAAAACTAGTATAAACTCCTTTTTCTGAAACGATACATCTTTAAATAAATCTCTAATCCGTACATGATATGATTTATTATCATCATACTCTTCGTTCTTTTCAAACTGATAAACTATTTTCTCATACGTATCTTTCGTCTTGATCATATGGGTGTATCTTGTTATTTCCTCTTTTTCACCTATTGGTACCCCTCCTAATTCTATCCAAGCATGAGCCCTAAATGGATCCATTATAAAACCAGTACACCAACTACATTTTTTTCTACATAAAAAAATGTATATATAAACTGCCAAAGAACGTTTCAGACATCCATCTTGATTACGACACTTACGACTCACATAACATACTGCATTTCTTGCATTTTCTATATCCAATACTGAAGCATAATTTAAATCTTTTGAAATTGAATTAAGAATAGTTTCTATTAATTCGGGAGAACAAAAATTTAACGGAAATGATAACAATAGAGATATTTTAGCTAGTATACTACTTTTAAAATCAATTGACTGAACTTTTTCCTGAGAAATTTGTATATCCATCAAATTATCCTACTTTCTTTCAAAGAATTCATAAATAATAAAATATCTTCTTTTATATTTGCTAAATCTTCTTTAAATTCTTTAGAAAGAGATATTGCAATTTCTTCCTCACTCATATTTTCAGACAACATTAATAAAATTTTTACTCCAATTTCATTTGTTTGAAAATAGTATCCTGTTGATTTATCAAATACAATAGCACCATTTTCTATTTTTTAATTTCTAATTTATGTTTTTTTGAAAATATTTTCATTATTGCGTCCTTCCATATATCTATCTACTTGTCGTATCCACCGTTCAAGTATACAAAATTTCTCAAAAAATTCTATAATTATAGGATTGGCTGTCGGTAGACTAAGAATACTGGTCAATTTTTCCCCATCTACGATCTCTCTCCTTACCAATTCAGTATTCCAAATATGATCAGAATTTTCTTTTACAAATTTTCTATAACTTGAATATAGTGGACTAGAATAGTCTCCTTTTACTCTCCTTGTAAAAATATCTACTGGAACAATTCCTTTTAAGGTTTGATAAAGGATTTCCTTCGATATCGCTCGTCCAACAATTATTTTATCTGGTATATTCATAGATGTTTTTACGATTTGATAATTTAAGAATGGTGCTTCTACATCTAGTATTCCAGATAACTGCCTATTAACTTGTTCTAAGACTTTTTTTTGAAAAATTAGTGAACTAATGGCTTGATATTTTGCTCTATTTTTATGAAATTCTACTTCCTTATCTAATAATTCAGAATCTAACCTTTTCTTTATACTATTTCTATAATTTGTACTTAAAAAATCTGGTATTATTATTTTATCAATCCAAGAAAAATTTCTGTTTTCAATATTTTTTTTCGAACATCTAAATGCTTCTTTGTATTTCTGTCTTAATTCATCTGTTAAAGATTTGTTATCAATAAAATCTCTTAAACAATCAATAGAATTTCTTTTTACAATAAGACAATACCTTAAAACATAGTTTATACTCTTTAACTTTTCTTGTCTTAATATAGACCACGGAGTAGCAGGCATAGATGTGAACAATTCATCACCTCCGATTCCAATAAAGTGGACATGAGACTGTTGATTTTTAGTATTCTCAATTACTTCTTCCAAATAATGTTCAGTATCAGCCCACAATAGGGGATTAGAAGGAACTTTGTTCCCAATATAAGAATGATCCATCTCAAATCTGTGATTAATTTTTTCCAATGAAGTTAGTTTAATCAATGGACAATGTATATCTTCTGAAATACCTTCGGCCCATTTTGTATCACTATTTGACTCCACACTAGATTCAGCATGAAAAAGAAGAAAATCATGATTTATTTTGTTTAGCATATATGCTATGCATGCTGAGTCAATACCACCAGATAAATCAGCAGAAATGTTATTGTATTTGTTTACAATATTTGATATGTAATCAAAAAAATATTTTTTAATGCTTTCTAAACTGTAGTTTTCATCTTTTATTCCAATTTTTAATGTAGAACCGTACGATTGTATAGAAATGGAGTTTCTACTATCTAAAATGATATACTTAAAAATATCTGTTTTATATATTTTTTTCCACATAGAGTAAGATTGTAACAGGTGTATGGGTAATCCTAGAATTAAATATTTTGCTAACTGATTATTATCAAACTCTAGTGAATACTCCCTAGCAATTTCAATTTCTGAATCACTTATGACAATATTTTCACCATCATGAAACCAACATAATTCAGTACCTAAAAAAGTATTATAAGCAAATATTTTATCATTCTTTTTTACAATGAAAATACCTTTATGAATTGACTCGAAAGCTTTCTCTATAAAATTTAGATTGTCAACAATTTTTAGTAAATTATTTAATTCCTCCTTGTAAATTTCTAAACCATAAATCATATTATTTCCGTAACTTAACTGAATATAATTCTCTCTAGTTAAAAATATAATTCTAGTCTTTAATTCAAACTTTCTAATCATAATATCTGAACCTTTATTTAATTGTGAGATAATATCTATCAAAATATAATATAATTATTAAAAATAAAGTGCTTCAAAATTCTAGGGTTCTGATAATTTCGAAACACTTTATCTAAAAAGCAATATGATAGAACTACTTATCACAAACTATTGTTAATAATTAATAACAATTTGAAATACTGCACGACCACCAAAAATATCAGTAAACTTACCAAACCAAAGACCATTAGTATCTTTTTTAAAGTTTGCTACTTTTTCAAATATAGGTTTATTATATTTCATAACCAAATTTTCTTTCTACCATACTCAAACAATATCAGAACTCTATTATTTGAGTATGAAAAATTTTGTTTAAAAACTTTACATTTTCTAAACAACTACAGTTTACATTTAAATTTTCGGATTTTTTTCAGAATTTAGAGAGTAAAAATGAAAATAAAAAAGATTTAAAATTCTTTGCCCTATTTCAAGAAGATAGCAAATAGAATTTTAAATCTTTATAGAATCTAAATCGTCGATTAAATCTTAATATTTTATTTAATCGTATAAGCAAAACTGATGGCACTATCTGCTTGCGAGATTTTTCTAAAGGTATAGTTAGGGTTGCCACCATAGTTAGTTTCAGAAACTAGAAAAGAACCATCATCATAGTCTTTCTCTACAAAAGCCACATGACCGTAGATAGCTGGTGTGCCATGTGTACCTCCTACAAAAGAAACAATAGCTCCCGCTTTTGGTGTGGAACCCGTTTCTCCACAGAAAAAGATATTTAGCCTATAATGAAGATGAACAATACCAATCCGTGTTCTTTAATAGGGCTTTTCCTAGCCTGTATAAAAAACTGGATGAACAAGAGTCATGAGATAACTCGAATATGCCTTGAGCATGAAAATATCTTACTAGTAGCCTCTTGTTCTATTGTTAAAATAGTTAACTGGAGGTTTTTATAATGGAAGTCATGATTGAAACGTGTTGTGGTATTGATGTCCACCAAAAATCTATTGTTTTTTGTATTCTAGATGGCCCACTAGATACCAATAATCCAAAGAAAATTCAGAAGAAATTTGGAACAACTACTCTAGCTCTTCACAATGCTTTAGATTGGGTGGTGAAAAACCATGTCACACATGTCTTTTTTGAAAGTACTGGGCAATATTGGCTCCCTCTCTTTAATATCTTTTCAGATTCTAATCTAGTTTTAGCACTTGCCAATCTTCAAACCTGGTCGTAAGATAGACGTGAAGGACGCTGAATGGATTGCGCGACTCGGTCGTTTCGGACTAATTGAACCTTCCTATATCCCTACCCCTGAAGTGGTACAGCTTCGTTTACTGACACGTCGCATGCGTTCTTACAAGCAACGTCAAACTCAAGTTAAAAATGAAATTCACAATCTCTTACAACAGGCCAATATCAAGCTAACAAGTTATCTTTCTGATATTTTTTCTAAGACGGGACAAGCACTTTTAAAATTCTACATTAACGGAGAAACCATTAATGTAGAATCTGTTATTCCTTGTATCCAGAAGCGAGTGAAAACAAGTCCAGAAGAACTCGTTGAAGCGATGAAAGAAAAGTTATCAGTAGAAGACCGCTTCCTCTTAGACCAGAGTTTAGAGGAATGTCAGATGTATCAGGAACTCATTGAAAAATTGACCAATGAGATTCAATACTACATCGAAAAGGAGTTCCCCTGAGTAAAATAAGATGCTTCAAACCATTCCTAGTGTGAATGAAAACTGTTCCGCCACTATTCTAGCTGAAATTTGACCAACTGTTACAGCCTTTCCATCCGATGCACACTTAGTATCCTGGGCTGGACTATGCCCAGGATCTTATGAAAGTGCTGGCATTAAAAAATCCTCACACATCACGCAAGGAAATCGCTATATCAAACAGGATTTGACCATGTCGGGATTAATTGCAGCACATTCTAAGGATCCAGCTTTTTCTTCTTTTTACAATCGAATTTCCCAAAGAGGAAGCAAGATGAAGGCTGTTATTGCTTGTGCTCATAAGATTCTCAGAATCATTTACAAACTACTCTCCACCAAGCAGACTTATCAAAAAGAAAAGGCGCTAAGACTGAGGAAACAATTCTAACGCCAAAACTAAAAAAATTTCAATTACAGTATAGCACAGGAAGTGATTTTTTGCGCTTTTTTACTGTCTTTTTTCAAATAAAAAAGATGACTTACAGAACCTGTAAGCCGCCTAGTCAGTCGGTTTATTCTGGTGTCCGCCACCGCTTGGCCCTTATGTCCAAGATTAACATCAGATTGACCATGAGCCGACCACTCATCTACACCATTATTCTAACGAATATGAGCTACAAACGCAAGAGAAAAACTTATTTTGGATTTATACACTATAAAAAACATACACTATCTTCAGATTGAATTTTTGTTCAAAATAAGCTATAATGAATTTAAGTAGAAACAGGAGGTAGAACAAATGGCTACAATCAGTTTAACACGTGATATAAAACTAACAAACGAAGATGCTCTAAAAATTCTTAATCATAAACCATCTAAAAAGCTACAAGCCGTCTTGAAATCCATTGAATCACAGGACGCTACCGCTCCAACGAAAAATAAACTCATTTCAAAGTATCTGTAAGATGACAATTCAAGTAACACCACTTAAGCAATATCTTGAAAATATTCAAGTGCTAGCTCCTGATAAAACTGAGAAACAAGTTCAGGATCTATTTAAAACTATCATTTTAGAAAATGTTGATTTCAACGGTAATGAAGAGATGTTGACTTATCTATCTGATAAAGCCCCCAATTTTGAAAAACAACATCGTTCTCGTAATTTTATCGTTGAAGAAACTGAAACAAATAACATCATAGGATTCTTTAGTTTATCTCTCAAAGTTGTTGATATTTCTGATTTAGAGAAATCCTTAAAAAAGAAACTTGTCCTAAAAGGGAAAAGTCCCAAAAATATTGATTATCTCCCTGTGTTACTTATCGGTCAATTCGGCAAAAACACAAAGCTAAATAAACTATCAGGACAAGAGTTATTTGAAATTGTAATTCAAAAAATTGAAGAATTTCGAGCAATTGTAGGAACTCAGATGGTATTTTTAGATAGTATCAATCATCCTAAAGTCATTCAATTTTATGAACAGTTCGGATTTGTTGCTTACAGTCAATTGATTAAAGACGATCATCAAGTAACTTATCAGCCTATGGCATTAAATATGTCACTCTATAAAAAATAAGAATCATGTCACCTAAACTGATGACATGATTCTTTTATTTCACCGTATAGGCAAAACTGATGGCACTATCTGCTTGAGAGATTTTTCTAAAGGTATAGTTAGGGTTGCCACCATAGTTGGTCTCAGACACGAGGAAAGAACCATCATCATAGACCTTCTCGACAAAAGCCACATGACCATAGTCTGCTGGTGTGCCATGTGTACCTCCCACAAAAGAAACAATAGCACCTGCTCTTGGTGTAGAGCCTATTTCCCCACCAAGACTTGAAGCTGTCGCAACCCAGTCTTGACCATTGCCCATGGTATTAATGATTGAAATCTTCTCTCCATTTCTTCCTTTTAATTTTAAGCCTAATTGATTCATACGAGCCGCAACACCCCATGTACATTGTCCATAGGCATAGGCCATACCATCTCCACCACCAGGAACAGAATGATCATACAAGTCTCCACGAACCCCTTCAAGGGATTGCGGGTCACTCTTTGCCTGTCCTCCATTTGTTTGGCTAAAGCCTTTTTCAATTTGGTAATACCATTCCGTTGCTCTGGTTTGTCTTTCCAGTAGTTTGTCACCAGAATTTCCCTCCCAATAGGTAAGGAAGAGTTGGGCCAAATTGGCTGCACTGCCCGTATTTCCAAAGAAATCTTTTAACCAACTTTGATAGTAAGGACTATCCCCATGAAGCATAAAATCAAGCTGGAGGTCTAAATCATACCATTTCTTATTTTGGGTGCGTGCATAATTTAACAAAGCTGTATGACGTGTTGAACCATCTGCGGTATCTGTCCATTGCCCTAAACCTAGACCTCTATGAAGAATATTAGGATAAGCACCACTATAAATGGCTGGACCTCCAATCGCTAACCAGCTTTCATCATCCCATGAGGAATCGGTAGCGCCAACTGGAGGAGATAAATAATCTCCTTCAGCTCGTTTTGGATTAATAGAAGACTCTACAGACCAATTTCCTAAAATAGCCGCAATGGCTTGGGGGCTTGCCCCTTGAGATTTCAAAAACTCATAAATATGTTTCGCTCGTTCAAACTCATCCCCACCAAACTGACCAATGGCAGGTAAGATAGTTGTCTGAAGTTGAATGACTTTGGGAAAATAAAATTGCGGATTGACATACACCAATTTTTCTTTCTTGTTCTTATACTTTTGATAGGAAACTTTCAAACCTGTATCGTCTGGTGTTTCACCAATAATATCACCCGTTAGGACTCTTGTCCCCTCAATCGCACGGCCATTATGAATAGAATACAAGGTCAATCGACTCTCATTCTCTCCTTTTCCGTTAGTGAGAATAACATCATCTCCATCTAGAGATACAACTCCATCCATTGGTGCGACAATCGTTTGGTGAGCCTTCGCTTCTAGTAGAATGTACTCCTGAAGGGTAGGTTTTCCGTCTAAATCATAGTATCCATAACGATAAGTCATGGTTAGACTATCTTCGTTGCTTTTCCCCTCAAATGGATTGTCCAATTCCTGCATGGAAGCATACACACCTTCTTCTTTTAGTTCCTTCATTTCCTCTTGATCGTCTTTCGATAGTTTATACTTAGGAGTTTCATAAAGGTCTTGCATGGATTTCAAATCATCCCCATCGTTTAAATCATGCCACAAAGTAGACAGATAATCCTTGTAAGTTTCGGAACTAAATAAGTGAACTGGTTTGTGTAACTCATAGTCATGGAATTTAAAGTTCATATACCCCATCACATCATCAACTTTTGTGTAATAGGTAATTCCTTTGTCATTTGTACGAGTATGTTCTGCGTCTTCCCAAGTTAGGTGGGTATAAGCTTTTGTTAATTCAAATTCATCTTGTTGAATCAAACTAGCAGATGAAAATCCTAAAAAGAAGCTCATCATAAGTAAAAGAAGAAAGACTATTCCTCCAACTATCCAGGTTACAGGATTTCCAGCCGCAAATGTAAAGAAGGAAAAGGCTGCTTTTAGTTTTTGATAGATATTTCGGACACTTGTAAGACCTTGTTTCTCTAATTTTCGAAACCGATTCTTAAAGGAACTTGGGTTATCTTTCGCTAGTTTCCATCCTTTTCCATCCTTAAAATGATGGTATCGCTCTTTTGTGTTGGTCAGTCTTTTCTTGGTAAAACGACCTGTTGCTTGTCCTGTTTGGACACTAGCTTTTCCAAGATTATAAGAAATCCGACTGTAGCGTTTCCCTTTTCTAATTGTCTCTTGAAGTGTGCGATAGCCTTCTAAATCTTCATTTTCGGAAGCTAACTCTCCACCTTCACGTCCAAGGACATAAAGAAAAGTTTTGGCTTTCCTACTGACTTTTTTGGACTTATAGGCTTGTTTAGTAGATTTTAGATTCTCTTTGGCGACCTTGACTTCTTTCTTAGCTTTTAATTCTTCTAAACTCTTCCCTTGAAAGAAAAAATTAGATTTTTGTTTCGATTCCTGACCATAAAGAAATTTTTGATTGGTTTTTCTTTCTTTACGACTCTCTTTTCTTTCTTCTTTTGCTTCTACCTTAGCTTCCCTAAATTGCTTCTTGGCTATTTTCAATCGTTTCCTAGCATGAGGCAATCGTCTGTCTCTTAATTCTTTGCGATTCAAAAGAGATGGAGGACTATTTTGAAGAATATGATTGTAGTCTTCATTTGCTTGTTTTACTCTCTCCTTTGAAGCTTCTCTCATCTCCTCTAGCTTTTCTTTTATCTCTTTTTTCCATGCTTTTTCATCCAGTACAGCGGAATCTTTTTTCTGTTTCTTCACCTCCTTCTTTCCTTGTTTCAAGAATTTCTTCTCATCTTTTAGACTTCTTCTAAATGCCTTTCGTGCACGTATGATTTCTCTTTTATCCTTCATTTACCTTCCCCTTAGTTAGAAGCCATTTTATCAGGATCCGTACTCATGATATCAAACAATTGAGTACCTTGAGGAATCTTATTTTTAAAGGGTACGACAACTGAACCAGCTTTTATCAGTCCTGCCCCTTTTTCTGGATTGACAAGGTATTTTTCGAGTTCTTTTGACAAGCCTAAGAGTTGAACCAGTTCTTCTCGGTCATTTTTTGCTTGCTTGAGGAGAATCATAAATTCACTATTTGCAATAATCCGTCTACCATTTGGATCTAACAATAAGGTTTCGACGTTTTGAGTTATCCCAGTCGGACTGGCTCCATATTTTCTGACACGACTCCACAATTTAAAGAAGAAATCACTGGCATATTTATCTAATAAGAGAAGCTGCATTTCATCAAAGTAGATCCAGGTCTTCTTCCCTAATTTTTGGTTCCGAACAACACGATTCCATATCTGATCAAACACTACCATAAGAGCGATTTGTTTCAGCTCATCTCCTAACTTTTTAACGTTATAGATTAAGAAGTTAGATCCTGTCTGAATATTGGTCTTATGAGAAAAAATATCAAGAGAACCTTCGACATACAGTTCCATATCAAGTGCCAAATTCTGCGCTTCTTCTTCTGGTTGTTGACTCAAGACAAAGACCCATTCTTCCAAAGAAGGATCTTTAAATGACTGATAGGTGAGTCTGGTGATTCGGTCGATAATCGATTTTTCTCTTCCATCCATTTTCCTATCCAATAACTTGCCGATAAAGGATAAAAGAAATTCTGATTTTACCTTAACAGGATCCTCATCCATATTTTCATCAGACAAGTCAAGGACATTGAGATAGGTTTGGGAATCTGGCGCAATATCAATCATTTCTCCCCCAAAAGCTCGTCCAATGACACTGTATTCTGCTTCTGGATCCACGATGATAATTTCGGTATTTTCACCAGATTCCTTGATTTTGGTCGTGATAATCTCATGCTTGGTTGCCATCCCTTTCCCAGCTCCAGATGTTCCTAAAATCAGACCAGACGGTGTATTTAATAGGCTTCGATCAATGGTAATAATATTGCTTGAGATTTGATTGATACCGTAATATTTCCCACTGCGGTCTTGTAAATCTACTGAAGTCCATGGAGAATTCACTGCTACATTGGACGTTAATAAACTCCGTGATACGCCCTCTAAAAAATCACAACCAAATGGCAGCAAACTATTAAAGGCTGCTTCTTGCATATATGGAAGTTTATCAATCATTAGGTCATTTGAGCCGGCCACTTGTTGAATCGTGTCTAGAGCTTGTTTAAGTTCTTCTTCATCCTGACCAAAAACACCAATCAAAAAGACTGTTTGAAATAGTTTATCTCCTGTCTCTGTCATGGTTTTTAAGAGTTCTTCAGCTTCATCGATATTGCTTTCTAATACATGGCCTACTTTTTCCAAATAGATACCTGTACGAGCAAGTTTTTGTTGTTCCCCAATCTTTTGGGATTCCATTAAGGTCTTCTTTGTTCGTAGTTTCTTCATGGCATCTGCCTTGGTAGAACTTTGAGCATGAAGGCTCACTATCAATTCCAAATCTCCTTGCATGAGGTCTCGGATAAACTGATCACCTAATTCCATGCCATAGTCTCTCACATAGACAATCTGTAATAAGCAGTCATTGATTTGTAGGTAATTCTTGTTTTTGAAATCTAAGAGATTAGGCGCTATGAAGTGACGAGTTGTCTGACCAGATCTCGTTAAATCACGGTAAGAAAAAGGAAGATGGTGTTCTCCTCTAAGCATATCTGCCAACAAGTTCACCCGTTCTTCTCCAGCTAAGGATTCAAATCGAGCATCAATTTCTGAGAAACCACTCTTGAAATATTCTCCAATTTGAGACAAGGAACGATAGGCTTGTTTGGGATTAGTATCCTTTCTTCCAAAGCTAATCAGTTTCACAGCTGAAAAGTTATTTTCCCCACTGTCTAAATTTTGATTCATCATCCGATTCAATTCTTGACGATAGCTATCATACCCATCTTCTTTTTCCTCATACAAAACACTTTGTCTGAATTTTTCTAAATTCAATCTTTTATTAAAGATAGTCAATTGGAAGTTGGTTTGGTCATCTAGGGAGTTAATCAAATCAGAATACTTCTCAATGATTGCGCCCTTATCTTCTAAACCAACGGTCTGGTAATTGACATCACCAAGTAAATAACTTTGTGAGAAATAATCTTCTTTTACCTGCATCAGACCATTTTGATACAGGGCTTGATAGGAAAGAGTATTAGCCGTTGATGGTAACACTTCCTCTTTTTTTCCTTTAACTACTTCTTTCTGATTAGTCATTGAAGTTTTTTGTTTCTTTAATGTATTTGATTTTCTTTTCATGTTCAGGTCCTTTCTTTCCTGTAATTGTGCGTAGGGGAACCGTTAATTCAAAATGAAGACGGTATTTCAAATAATGTTCAAAATATAAATCATTGGGTTTATAGACTCCAAAAAGCATGAGGGGGATGGTAAAAGCAAACACAAAACCGTAAACAAACCAATCTCCAAATTGCCAGAAAAAGAGATTCAAGCCCAAAACAATAATTGTGACAATAAAGGCTGGTAAAACAAAGATGATTTGTCTTGTGGTGAAACCTAACCAAGCCCTGTGTTGGTATTTTGAGATGTCTTTAAAGACACGTGTATTCATGACTTTCCTTTCTAAAAAGGCTAAGAAGCAATCACTTCCTAGCCTTTATTTAATTACATACCTAAGATTGAGCGAGCCGTACGTTGAGAACCAACGAGGGCAATAATCAGTAAGATAGCTTGTACCAAACTACCAAACATAATCGCAAGTGATTGCAAGACTCCTGCACCATTTGAAACAGCTATTTTCCCAGCAGATTCAAATAAAGGAACAAGCGAAACAATCAGAAAAATGAGAACCCCTTGTACTGCATAGACCATAATATTTTTTAAATAGCCAATACCAATAGACTTCCACTCATCACTTAAAAATGTTGGAATCGTAAGAGGGGCAAATGGAATCATAAGGTAGAGTTGAATAAATCGAATAGATACCAAAAGATTGACCATGGCTGCACTTACTATCCGAACAAGCCAAATGAGGAGGGCGAAAAAGCCCACAATCATACGGCCAATAAATCCTGAACCTTTTAATCCAGAGATTGTATCATACTTTGCCCCACCGTGAGCCACAATCGAAGCCACTTGTTCAATGGCGTGACTCGCAATCCCGATGATAGCTTCTACAATAACAGTAGTATTGGTAATCACGACTGCGACCATGATATAACTAATCAACATCGGCGCTAATGCTTCAAAGGTCATCGCTCCTCCTGAGTTAGCAATTTTCTTTGCCATCTTCGAAAATTCTAAGATGAGAACAACTGATAAAATCGCAACTCCAAGAGGCTGCATGACACTTTTAGTAATACTAGACATATAAGTCCAAACTGTTGGATTGTAGCTAGATAGAGATTTAATCAGATCTACAGTAGATTGTAAATCCACATTAAATCCTTCAAATAAATTTTCAGCTGATATTTTTTCAGATGCAAGGTAAACAAAGGGTGAGACTAAACTAAGATTCATGTCATTGTTTATCCTCCTAAATTGAAATCTGGGTTACAAAGGCTCCAGCAGCCCCTACCATAACTCCACCGACAATTTCAAGAATGGCATTCCGAACACCTGGTCCACCATCTTTAATGTTGGTTGCAAGGTTGACAATCCCCACAACAACGAGAAAGGCACCAACTGCAATCAATCCCTTCTGCAACAAAGACATAGCTTGTGCAAACATAGCACTTGCGTCTACTCCATAAACAAAACCTTTAAAATGCGTAATCATCTATTTCCTCTTTTCTATTTTTATTTTAAACTAGATTCAAAAGTTAAATCACGAATTCTAAGGCCTTCAAGATGATTTTCTTGTCTTTGATTCAAAGGATTGATTTGATAGTTCCACCACCGTTCATCGGTTTCTTGATTGGCTAGGTACTTCCAGTTTGGATGCTTAGTGGAATTGTATTTTTTGCTTTTAAAGACTGGCATATTAGCAATTCGAACCAAGCATTCATGCCGTTTCATATTTCCGACTTCATCAGGTGTCATTAAATCACGAGCAATCTTTTGATGAGAAAGGGATCCTGAACCTGTCTGGCCAAAGGAACGACTAGTATTTCGAACATCAATGGTTTGTTTACCGAGTAAGCCACTCATAAATTTAAAGGTATCTTCATCATTCCCACCTAAGTAGACTAAGCTATCACAATTTCCAAGAATGGTTTTCCAAGCTTCTTTTTCTTTATAGAGCCCTTGAAGTTGGGCAATATTTTGTAGAATAGGAACGAGACTCATGTTCCGAGAACGGACTGTTGAGGTTTGTTCAGCAAAATCTGGAATTTCTCCGATATTTGCGAACTCATCTAAGTAAACTCTCACATGAAGAGGCAATTGACCCTTAAAATCAATATCTGCTTGTCTTGTTAGGGTTTGAAATACGGTTGAAAAAAAGAGGGCTGAAAGAAAGCGAAAGGTACTATCGTTATCTGGGATAACTAAGTAAACCATTGATTTTTCCTGGCCCCATGTCTTCATATCAAGGGTATCTCTTTTGGTCAAATCCATGACACTTTGAATATTGAAGAGGGCAAATTTAGCAGTGGTTACAGCTATAACAGAATCCAGAGTCTTATCCTTATAATTTTGGAAATCTGCCCAATTTCGCATGGTAAAATTTTCAGTTCCATACTTTTTAGCATAATTTTCAAATAGAATTTCTAAGACACTTTTTTCTTGGTTTTCACCCTTGGATAAGTGTTTAATGAGTTTTGAGATTTCAGCAAAACTTGGATAACGCCCTCGTTTTTTTCGCTCTTCCACTTCTTTTTTTTGACGTTTCAACAAGTTTTGGTATTCTGTTTGATTCAAACGACTTTCTTCAATGAGCTGTTCTCTTGTTTTAGGTGGGTTATAGAAATCGACCAAGTAGGAGGCTAAAGCTCGAACCAAAGTCATAGAAGCTTCATCCCAAAATGGATCACTTCGGGAGCCAGAGCCTTTGGTGTTATTAAAATAAACCGTCAGCATGCGATTCAAATCGTTTTCTGTCTCTATATAGCGAAAAGGATTAAAGCCATCTGAGTTCTTCATATTGACTAAATCTAACACCTTTACTTGGTAGCCATGTTCTAAAAAGAGTTTGCCTGTTTTCTCGGCCAAGTGATCTTTAGGATCCACTACAATATTAGAACTATTCATCTGAATCAGATTGGGTTTCACAAAGCGAAAGGTCTTCCCACTTCCTGAACCTCCGATCACCGCAATATTCTTATTTCTATCATATTGGGGTGGTTTTTTATCTAATAATGTCAAACGAACATCTTGTGCTAAGATCGTATCATGAGAAAATTCCTTACCGTAAAAGAGCTTCTTTTCTTTTAGAGTTCCAAAACGGGCGCTCCCGTATTCTACCCCTTCTCGGTATTGTTTTTTACCAGTCTCTAGATAGAGATAAACCAGTAACATCATCACAAAACCTAGTAGAAAAAAAGCACTTGATTTTCCAGTAAAAGAAATATTCCATGGCGACTGAAGAACTTCATCTTGACCTTCCATCAGAAGATGAGTCCATTTATCTAGTGTATTTCCAGTATAGGAATCATACAAAAGCGTCAAACGATGAAAAAGATAGCCTAGTAAGATACCTAACAGTGAGAATAGTAGGAATTTCTTTCCACTGTACATCATCTCACCATCTCTTTCTGTTTGACGGCTCCTTCTTGTCTAAAGGTAATTTGGGATTTAGCCTCATCAATTGCATCATCTAATGACTTATCCATGGTAAAATCAGCTAATTTCTCCGGATCATTAACCATTTTTTCTAACAGATGGTCTAAATGATTGTCTAGAATCGAACGGTCCTTCGTGTAGAAATGTAGAGAATCCCCTTGCCAAGCGATGGCTAAAGGAATCTCTTCTTTTTCTAAAAAAGCTTTAAATCTCTCTATATCAATTGGTTTGTCTAAGAAATCTTTTTTCAGATTAATCGTATCAATCGAATAAGGAGATTGTAGCAATTCTTCTAATTTCTGCACTCCTATCTTATAGGCGGAATCCTGTGCTAAAGCCTGACGTCTAGACCATTCTAGAATCTTTAAAAGACTTTTGACAGTAAATAAAAGACTACGCTCTGCATATTGAACTGCCATTCGTTCCTGTTGTTCAGAGGACATCTGATGCCTCCTTCTTAACAAATAGCAGCTTTCCTTCTTTATAACGATAAGCTATCAATTTCTGACGTTGCTTAATCGACTTGACAACCTTCAGTAGATCTCTCGAATAAGGTTCTCGAAGAGTAACTTCTACTGCTTTCCCATCAACGATACCAACGCGTTTAAATTCAATGTAGTCTTTTTTGAGATGTCCTAAGCCCATACCAAAGGGAAAGTGATGAATCAATTGGATGGTACAACCACCTTTATTTCCCATTTGTTTCAAATCATACAAGTTTACTACTTTCATGATTAACTCCTTTATCTAGTTTGTCGCATCGTTTAAGTCTGGTAACGATAAACTCCGTGTCTGTTAGAAAATTCTCACACACGTCTTGTGCCAGTTGCCCTTCACAGGGAAATACTCTCAGTCCCTACTTACACAGGCACGCTAATCAAGACGGAGTGGATTCAATTTTCAAAGAACAGGTAGCTTTATTATAGATAAGAGTAGTTGAAATTTTTATCACATCTTTGGAGTTGTTGGAATAATCAGGTAAGTACTAATTTCTAGCTCCTCTCACAACACCCTACATACCTTCTATGTTTTATGAACAGTAGCTATCATTTACATTTTCAAACTACCATTCTATCAGACTAGAAGTCAAAATAGACGCATCTACTTCGAGAGATACTCATTTAATGGTTCAGCAATTCGCTCTACTTCCGTTACAGAAATTTCATCACTATGACTTCTCATGATTTGTTATTAGTTCACTTTGAGGGGCTTGCTCATGAAACCAAACAGCGTAAGTCGTAAAAGAAAAAAGCAGTACAAGATTGAACTGCTTTTACGGATTCAGATAAAATAACTTTAAAATATAGAAGATATCTATTGACTGTAACTATAATTGATTTAAATTTATAACTTCATCTGCTTGATTCCAAATATCGGAATTATGAGTTGCAATGATGATTAGACGATTTTCATTTTTTATATCTAATAATAATTTCATAATTCCTTGTGAAGTCGTAGGATCGAGCGATGCAGTCAACTCATCCGCAAGTATTAATGGTGGATTTTTAAGAATGATTTTCGCTAAAGCAACACGTTGTGCTTCACCGCCAGACAATTCATATATCTTTTGTTCCAGATGAATATGAGTTAGACCAACTCTTGCTAATACATCTTTTTTTTAACTTATCTTTTTCTATATAATTACATTTAAGATTTACTAATCCTAAATCTAGATTAGTAGAAACATTTTCATTATCTAACAAACCAAAATTTTGAAAAAGATATCCTGATACTGTCAATAAAAAAGCTTAGAAAGGCTTAAAGCCTTATCCAAGCTGATATTTGTTCATCTAATTAATAATCTAAATAAAGGATCTACTTCACTTTCATAATACGAACTAAATTGGCTCTTTCTGCCTCCTCTAGTTTCAATTCTATATAATGAATAGTTTCCGACAAGTTTGGAATAATCGAGTATTCTAAACCATTTACACGTCTACGTGTTTTTTCTATTTCATCAGCCATTAACTGACACGTTTTTTCAACTTCTGCCAGTCTTAGTAATTTATCAATTAAACTATTCATTGTAGCAAATACATCATCCATTTCACTATTAGAAGATAAATAGCTGTATTCACTGTTCTCATTTTGAGAAGTAATATTCATATGCATTCTAGGAACTGTTACACTCATGATATTTTCTTTCTCAACAAATAATTCAATTTCTTTCGATGGAATTGAAAATAATTCCTCCACCATTTGAGAATTCTTTAATGATTTAGCAACTGCAAAGGATTTTAGATTATCAATTAGATAACTTTCTACTTCTTTCCGAAGTTGATTATTCTCACGAATCAAAGAAATAAATCGCCTCATCAATTCATCTCTTTTATCCTTTAATAACTTATGTCCACGTTCAGCTGTTTTCAAACGTTCCTTTAAGTTATTCAATTCCATACGAGTTGGTTTTACATTCAAACGTACCATCGATAATCACTCCATTTCCGGATTAAACTTCTACCAAAGGTAAGTATTTATCAAGCAAATCATCTTTGATACGTTTTAACTCTGTTCTAGGAAGAATTGATAGTAATTCCCACCCAAGATTCAACGTATCTTCTATATTTCGATTTTTATAAAATCCTTGGTTTATGTACTCTTCTTCAAAACGCTTTGTAAACCTCACATACAATTTATCTACATCAGATAAAGCCGATTCTCCTAATACTACTGCTAACTCTTCAACCTTTTTCCCTTGGGCATAGGCTGCAAACAGTTGATTCATAGTTGGAGCATGATCTCCACGAGTTTTACCTTCTCCAGATCCCTTATCTTTTAATCGAGAGAGAGAAGGTAAAACATTGATTGGTGGACGATAACCTTGATTATACAACTCATGCGACAAAATAATTTGCCCTTCAGTAATGTATCCAGTTAAATCAGGAATTGGATGTGTTATGTCATCTTCTGGCATTGTTAAAATAGGAATCTGTGTCACCGAACCTTTTTTACCAACTAAGCGACCAGCCCTTTCGTATAGAGTTGATAAATTTGTATATAAATATCCCGGATAGCCTCGTCTCCCTGGAACTTCACGGCGAGCTGCCGAGACTTCACGTAACGCTTCACAATAGTTAGTCATATCCGTCATGATAACTAGAACGTGCATATCTTTTTCAAAAGCTAGATACTCTGCCGCAGTTAAAGCAATGCGGGGAGTTGCAATACGCTCAATTGCAGGATCATTTGCCAAGTTCATAAATAAAACCGAACGATCGATTGCTCCTGTTTTTCTGAGTTCTTCCATAAAAAACTCAGCTTCTTCAAAAGTAATACCCATTGCTGCAAATACAACCGCAAAATTTTCATCAGAATTTAAAACAGTCGCTTGTCTTGCTATCTGAGCAGCTAATTCATTATGAGGTAAGCCCGAACCTGAAAATACTGGTAATTTTTGACCACGTACAAGAGTATTCAAATGATCAATAGAGGAGATCCCTGTCTGAATAAATTCATCTGGATAATCTCTAGATACAGGATTAATAGCTTGACCATCAATATCTAAATATTTCTCTGGAATTAAATCTGGTCCACCATCAATTGGTTTTCCCATCCCATTAAAAATACGACCAACCATATCCTCAGATACAGCCAATTCTAATGCATGACCAGCAAAACGAATTTTAGACTTTTCTAAATTTATTCCACTAGATCCTTCAAAAAGCTGAACCATTGCTTTATCTTCGTGGATTTCTAAAACTTGTCCACGACGAATTTCTCCATTATGAAGTTGAATTTCAACTAACTCATTGTAAGACACATTATTTACTTGTTCAACAATCATAAGAGGCCCAACAACTTCACTGGCAGTTCTGTATTCTTTTATAACACTCATTTATAGACCTCCTGTTTCTAATATCAAATGAATTTGATGTGTAATCTCATTTGATATAATTTTGATTTCATCTAATCTATCTTCTGAAACATATTTACTTCTCGCCATACGGTCTCGAACTGCCACGGTACCTTCCATAATCTCTGTAAAGTAAGAACCCAACTCTAAAGCATGATTTGCCTGATCAGCAAAAGTTAGGATATTACTTAGCATTGCTTCTTGTTTTGCAAACGAAGTGAATGTATCTACCGAATCAAAAGCGTTCTGTTGCAAATAATCTTCTCGAATTTGTTTAGCAATTTCCATCGTTAGTCGTTCATTATCAGACAGAGAATCAATTCCAACAAGACGAACAATTTCCTCTAAACTAGATTCCCGTTGTAAGTAGTTCATCGCACGAGTTATTTTACTATTCCAATCTGTCTTCTCTTTACCATCTATATAAGTGCCCACACTGTCTTTATATAGTGAATAAGATGTAAGCCAGTTAATTGCAGGAAAATGACGTCGCTGTGCCAACGGAGCATCAAGCCCCCAAAAAACTTTCACAATCCGTAAAGTGTTTTGAGTAACTGGTTCTGAAATATCTCCACCAGGTGGCGATACAGCTCCAATAGCAGTAATCGTTCCTTCACGTTCTGGAAGCCCTAGAACCTGAGAACGTCCTGCTCTTTCATAATATTCAGCGATACGACTTCCCAGATAAGCAGGATAACCCTCATCACCAGGCATTTCTTCTAGACGTCCTGACATTTCACGTAGCGCTTCTGCCCAACGTGAAGTTGAATCAGCCATAATGGCTACAGAGTAGCCCATATCACGAAAATACTCAGCCATGGTAATTCCTGTATAAATTGAAGCCTCACGAGCAGCAACAGGCATATTTGAAGTATTAGCAATCAGAACTGTCCGTTGCATAATTGATTGTCCGGTATTAGGGTCAATCAACTCAGGAAACTCATTCAGTACATCCGTCATTTCATTTCCACGTTCTCCACAACCAACATAAATAACAATATCAACATTGGCAAATTTAGCTACTTGGTGTTGTACAACTGTCTTTCCTGCTCCAAACGGTCCAGGAACTGCTGCAGCTCCCCCTTTGGTTACTGGAAAGAATGTATCAATAACTCGTTGACCTGTGATTAATGGTTCTTCTGGAATTAAACGTTTAGAAACAGGACGCGCCTTGCGGACAGGCCATTTTTGCATAAGCGTTCCTTTATAGAAACTACCGTCCAATTTTTTTATTTCATATACAACTTCATCAATTGTAAAATCGCCAGATGAAATAGAAACGACTTCTCCAGATACTCCATAAGGAACCATAATTTTATGATTAACTACCTCGGTTTCCTTGACAGTTCCAAGAATATCACCCGTACTCACTTTTTGACCAATTGCTATAGTGGAATCAAAATGCCACTTAATATCTCTATCCAAACTTGGAACTTCTACCCCACGAACTAGAAAATCATTATGAGTAGCCAATTTAAATCGATCTAATGGGCGTTGTATGCCATCAAACATTTGAGAAATCAATCCTGGCCCTAATTCAACCGAGAGAGGTTCTCCAGTTGTAACAACAGGTTCTCCCGGACCAAGACCAGATGTTTCTTCATAGACTTGGATAGATGCCTGATCTCTTCTCATTTCAATAATTTCACCGATTAACCCTAGCTTACCTACACGGCAAATATCTTGAATATTAGCCTCCTGCATACCTGATGCAATAACTAGAGGTCCCGATACTTTTATAATCTTCCCTTGAGTCAAAGTTATTCTCCTTACTAAGTCCAAAAATTATAGAATAATATTACAGACAATTTTGTACATTATTATAAAATATTGTGTCCTACTGCTTTCTCTACATTATCCTCTATACGTTTTAATCCTAAATTTAAACCTTGTTTATGAGTCGGTAATAAAATAATAGCAGGCACAACTTGAGAATCATAATGGCGAATTGTATCTAATATCATTGAAGCAATGTCTTCAGTGATATAAATGACACCATAATCAGATTGAGCTAATTTTCTTAGAGTATTTATAGCTTCTTGTTCTTGATAGGCAGGAAATATATCAAACCCAATCATGCTAAAGGGTAAAATAATATCATGGCTACCAATTATGCCAATTTTATACTTATTAGCTTCCATAATGCGGGCGTATCCTTTCTTTTATTGATTCAAAAGGAATTGTATTTTGAAGAGCTGATATGATCATTCTAAGATTCTTTACTTCAAACTCACATCCCAATAAATATCTAGCAAGAACTAACGGCCCATCTACATTATACCTTCCTTGATCTAAAGTTTTATACAATAGTAAATCACATAAACATTCTAACTCAGAAGATGAAATTGTTGCGTCCTGCATCTTCAATTCGTAAGTTGAAAAGATTGAATCTAAGCTTAGATTTATTTTATTGAACCACACAAATATTTCTTGATTTTCTACAATGTATATAAATTCTTTAGCAGAAATACTTCCTTCATCTGAAAGTAATTGTAAAATATCCCCATGACTCTTATTTTGAGATAAACCACGTTTTACAGTAATAATATTATAAAAGTCAATCATTGCAACAATAACCTGAGACAGCACCCCACCTAACTCATTAGATAAAAGTTTCAGATGTTTAAAATATGCTAGATCAGCTCCGACATCAAGTACACGAATATTTTTAAAAGTTTCATACTCATTCCAAATTGATTCTACTTCATGAACCATAAAATCAGGAAGTGTATCTGAATGTAAGGAAGAAACTAAATGTTTTAAACTTTCTATATCAAAAATCCCTATTGGAATTAATAATTTAGAAAAATCTTTCTTAATTGCCGCCTTAGATTTTAATAAAACTTTGATATTATGATAAACATATCGTAAAGCAAATAAAGTCACAATTTTATCAGACGGACTTTCAGCATAGGCCCATCTATAATCATTGACTAATTTTGTCATTAGCGAAATCTCTGTCTGACTAGGATTTTCTAAAACGTCAATCGATAAATGATAGGGAGTTGCTTCTAAGATAAATGCCAATGTCTCCGTATCTTTGGATTGTATAATTTTTTGAAATTTTTCTTCTGTAATAAAATCGTTTTCTTTTACCGAAATCGTCGTATTTATTTTTGAAAAAAGATTAGTATCCATAAAATACCTTTCTAATTTTATTGGAATACTCCAAATTTCTAAGAAGGATTAACCAATTTCATCCTTAATTGATAAAAATTTGATTTGCGATACTTGAACTTTCTTCCTTAGAAATCGAACCAATTAATGTTTTATACAAATAGTTATCATCAATTTTACCTATTGAAATAAGTAAGCCTGATTCATTCGAGATAGGCTGTTCACTAAATAAATGATTTGGAAAAGAGAATTTCAATTTCTCTAATTGTTCCAAATTGAATTTAGCTAAAGTCCGCTCCCCAAAAGTTACTATGACCTCTTGTTGTGAATATCGTTCCAGAATTCGATAGATGAACTCCATTTCTTTATCTGCATTCCAAGATTCCATTTCTATTAAAGCAGATTGAAAAAGTTCTTTTAATATTTGCTGTTTTGATACTAACGTTGATTGGCGTTCCTTATTTTTTAATTGTTGAAAAATTATTTGATATTTCTGCTGTAAATCTTTTAACTTTCGTTCATGTTCAGCTTCTTTTTTCTTTACAATGACCGACTTTTGCATTTCAAATTCATCATCAATCTTCTTTTTGGAATCCAATAATTTCATACGCCCTTTTTCATGAGCTTGTTCAATAACAGATTCTCGTAAGTTTTCTAAATTGCTCATTTAGACACCTCCTTTGAATAGCAAATTAATTTCTTATACACGAAGGGTCAAAATGAATGATACGACAAAGGCAAGAATTGCATAGGTTTCTACCATGGCAGCCAAAATTGCTCCCTTCATGAATTCTTTTGGTCTTTTAGCCAAGATTTGCATTCCCGCTACTGCTACATTTCCTTGATGCTTAGCCGAAAAGTATCCTACAATAGCAATTGGAAGAGCTACAAAGAAATAAGCAACGCCTTTTTCCAAAGGAAGTTCTGGAGTTAATTGCAACCAAATCAAAATTCCAATAACAAAACCATATAATCCTTGTGTTCCGGGCAGTAGTTGTAATATCAAAGCTGAGGCAAATTTTTCTGGCTGTTCTTTCAGTAAAGCTGCGGCAGATTGCCCAGCCTTACCAACTCCATAAGCAGACCCCATACCGCTTAATCCAACCGCCAATACAATTCCCAATGCAGCGAAGAAAGCTCCTCCATAGGTTGAAAAATAAGTTGCTAAATGTTCCATTATATATATCCTCCATTAATTCTTTGTAATAACCTTAATATATTTCTCAGAAGCCTTCAAAGGTTGAAATGGTTTTCCTCCACCCTCATAAAACTTACCAAAAAATTCAACAAATATCAGACGTGCTCCATGAACATATCCTGATAGTAACGATAGAAAAATATTGATCGCATGTAAAAGAATGAATAATACTAATCCAATTGTCAGTTTAGCCAATGTCCCCGGAAACAAACCAACAATTAAATTGAAAGCTGATGCTATACTTGCTCCAGATAATCCTAATGCCATCAATCGAGTGAAACTAACTAAATCACCTATATAAGATGAAATATTATATAGATTAAACAATCCTGATCCAATACCTGACAAGCTTTTAGCTTGAATAATAGAAACAATCAAAATCCCCACAGCATTAAAAATAGATACCCATTTCCCTAATACAAATAACGGTCTAATATCAGGCATCAACATTCCGACAGCAATAAATAACAAGCCAAGCAGAATAACACACCACGCAAATCCTGAATTATATGCTTCTGCATATTTCTTCATTCTTACTTTTTGTAGTCCTGAAGCTAACAAACCTACAAATACTGTAATAAATCCAAACACAACTGACACTACTAATATAGTCATGACATCCGAGGTTGTAGATATCAGATGAAATGGCAACTCATATCCAAAAAATGAGCCATAGATTCCACCCCAAATTGCAACGGCTACCCCTAATATATTAAAGAATTTTAAAAATCTCTTAGTTACTGAAGGTAGATGAAAAATTTTTAATGCTAACATTGTTCCTAAAAACAATAGTAAACCATAGCCTAAATCAGCAACCATCATTCCAAAAAATGTAAAGTAAAATGGTGCTAATACAGGTGTAGGATCTTTCTCATAATATTTGGGCAGAGCATACATTTCTGTCAATAATTCAAATGGTTCAATTAAAGAGTGATTCGTTAATTTGATAGGTATTTCATCTTGATTATCCGACAATGTTTCCGATTCATAAATATAAATAGAATGTCCAAAACGCTCATCCATAACTTTTATAAAATATAAAATACGAGTTTCTTCTATCCATCCTTCTAATGCAACTAGATGCGGAGTGCTCAAAAGGTTATTCTTAGAGATTTGACGAGCATAGATAGATAAAATATAGTCAATTTGCCATTGTAAATCTATCAAATTTTTCTTTGAATCTTGCAACGATGCGATAATATTCTCTTTTTCAGTTATTAACTGCATGTTTTCTTGATCCAAATCTACTACTCGCTGCTTCGGTAATTCTTTTCTAGAATAATCAAATGATTCAAATAAGTATTCATCAAAATCAATAGAGCAACTGGACTGATAGAAAACAACAACACCGTACTCTCTATCATTAGAAAATATTTCTTGAACTTCAATATTGTTTTCTAAAAAATTATTGTATAAGCGATTATCTACAGTCCTTGGAATTGTTCCGACTTTTCCTCTACAGAAAGAAAATTGTTCTAAATGCGCAGGAACAATTTCTAATTTTTCCCACTTTATTAATCTCTCTATTTCCTCATTATTACTTTGAATGTTTCTTTCTAATTCATGAACTCTGTTTATTTGATCATTCACTTTTTTAAGAACATCTTCAGCAACATTAGCTTTACCAAATTTTTCTAATTCTTCATAAGAGGTTGTTATCGGAGGTTGCTGTAATAACTTAAACGTGTTTTCTTTCGGTAGGTATTCTTGTAATTTCTCTACAGTTGCTTCCAAATGTTGTTGTTTATTCATCAAATAAGTCAAGGCATCATTTCCTTCAATAACCCCATGATTGGAATTAGAAGTATGAGAAATTTGAATAGTTGGAAATACAACCTCATCTTTTTCTAGAGCTTCTGACCAGTTATCCTGAACCTTTAAATCACGGAACTGCACTGACTCTAGTTCTTGAATAGTTTTTAAAACATCATCAAGACTACTCTTAGTAAATAGTAGAGAAATTCTTTTCATCTGACTAATAGCCATATTTTTCTACCACCCTACCAATAATTTTTTCTACAAATTCTCCTCTCCTACTTGATGAAATATACTGAATCTTTGCATCATTTTCCTTGATTGTTTTATTAACCTCATCAATGAGGTTCTGTTGTTTCATTTCTAAATTGCTTTCTATTGAAATTAATTCTTCGTGACTTTTTTCATCATAACTTTTTTCTAGTTTTTCCAATTCTTTTTGGGAGACAGCTTTATACGTATAAATCTCATTATCATATGATTTTATAATATCGGTTGCAACATTCTCAATATCTTGCATTGTCGAAAATACAGAGTTAGTCATTGTGACACCTCCTTATCTTTCACACTATTTATTAGAAATTCTATCTAAGAAATTTTTTACAGCACCTATACGACCAGCTTCATTTCCTAATGTAGCTGCCACAACATTTTTAGGCAAAAACCTATTATCCATTACATTTTTAGCTAAAGAACTTTGAATTTCAGGTAACAAAATATCCTTTTTAGCCAGAATCCCACCTCCTAATATGAGAATTTCTGGATTAAGTAGATAAGAAATAGTTAATAAACCTTTTGTTAGATTTTCTACAAAAATTTCAAAAGTTTCTTTAGCGATTTTATCTCCAGAACTTAAATCAGTAAAGAAAGTACGTCCAGTTTGATTAGTTTTCAAGCTCTTCTTTTGATATAAATGAATCAATGCGGTTGTTGAGGCTTTGCTTTGCCAATCCGAATTACCTACAGGAATATAGCCTACTTCACCAGCAGTATAGTTAAATCCGTTAACAATTTGTCCATTGACAATAATACTGCCTCCTATACCTGTTCCAATAGTAACCATTACTACATTTTTCTTATCTTTGGCTTGTCCCTTCCACAATTCACCTAATGCAGCACAATTAACATCATTTTCAACAAAAGTAGACAACCCAAAACGTTTTTCTATTTCGGAAGCAAAGTTTACTCCGATATACCCTGGTATTGTATAGCCTGCATAGATGATTTCTCCTGTATTAGCATTAACAACTCCAGCAGTGGAAATCCCAACACCATCAATAGAATAATTTAAAATATACTCACCAATTAAATCACAGACCTGATTTAATATCTGGTTCGTTCCCAAATCATAGTCAATAATTGTTTCTATCTCTTTGAACTGATTTAAACTCGTTCCAAAATCGTCGTATAAATCTGCCTTAATTGTTGTTCCGCCAATATCGATCCCTATAATCTTCATTTCATCACTCCCACATTTTTGATCTCATTACTTTTTGATAAAAAATGGGACTGGGCATTATCCCAGTCCCATCTCTATTTCTTTATTCAATGAGTTGTATCACAGAACTTTAGAAATTATATAATGACAAGAATTTACTATTCTGTTTGACAATAGTTAAGCATTTGTGATTTCTGAAAGACTTACTTTTCGATCTTCTTTAACTGATAAAGTACATGCATCAGCGGTAGCGATTGATTCTAAAGCAGCTACACCATTGAGAAGTTTTTCATATTCTTCTGTAATTTCTCCACCTTTAATGATGTCATGTAGATATTCCATTTCTTTATCAATACATGTTTGTAACCATAATGGGCAACGTACTCCTGGTTTACCGTACGCAATTGCTCCATCCATACCACGACCGGTATAGATAGCTGTACGGTCATCATCTTCCTCTTGAGTTTCATGTACTAAGAAGTGTGATTCTCCTTCACCTTTAACACGAAGAGTACCTCCAGTATTGAATAAGTCAAGTTTGATAGCTCCTTCAGTTCCTTGAATCAAGACGTAGTGTTCACCCCAACGGAAAGCATTACCATATTCCAAAACAGCATAACGATCATCAGAGTATTCTAGGTTTACAATGAGCATATCATCTTCATCACCAAAGTTTTCACCTTTATGATATACATTACCTCCTACCATTGTCGCTTTTTCAGGAAGTCCTCCCATGATGAACTGAATGCAATCTAATTCATGAATATGGTGGTACAAATGTCCTCCAGATTGAGAACGAAGTTTCTTCCATGATACAGTTGGTTGTTGTTCTTCCCAACCTGTACGAGCGGCATGGCAATAAAGAACTTTACCGATTTTACCTTGAGTAATCAATTCTTTAGCATGGTGTACACCATTAAAGAAGTTCATGATGTGACCAGCCATAAAGATAACATTATTTTCTTTACATGCGTCAACCATGGCTTTACAATCTTCATAAGACAATGCAATTGGCTTTTCACAAAATACGTGTTTGCCATGTTGAGCAGCTTTCACAACAGGTTCACGGTGAAGGTAGCTAGGTGAAGCTACGATCACACAATCAATATCTTCACGTGCTACAAGTTCATCTAAACTTGCACAAACATCTGATCCCAACTCTTGAGCAACTTCTTCTCCATGATTTGGGTCAAAAACCGCAACCACTTTTGCATCTTCAATTTTGTTCATTGAACGAGCCAAATCAGCTCCAAAATATCCAGCTCCAACAATACCGTAATTTACCATAATTTTTATCCTCTTTCAATATATTTAAATTTCAGCTTTAATTCTTTTTCAAATCTTCAATCTTAAATGTTATATATGGTACAACATTTTTCATATGAAGTTCATTACGAGACCATGAATCAAATTTTTCAAACATCAATCCAATTTCATGATTTGGTAACTCTGTCAATGTTGAATATGAGTATCCATAGTTACTATAATCAACATCGTGATGATAACGCCAATCAATTGTATTATCATCATTAATTAGACCAATCGAAATTTGTCCGTGTTTACGACCATTTGTGGAGTTTGGAGTACTTAAAATGACAGCCTTTTTACCATCAATCAATTGACTATAATTGATGATTGATAATTGTGTTCCATAACTTGGATTTGAAACAAATTTCAAATATTCCGGCGCACTCCAAGTAGTACCTGCGTCTTTACTTGTTAAATATGCAATTTTACCATTATTTGTACGCATGTATGCTTGAATTACTCCTGGACTCAATTCTACAAATTGTGCTTCTGCTGACCAACTAGAAGGAAGTGGCACAACTTTAACTTTCCAAGACGCTCCATTATCGTCACTATAAATGAATGCAGACTCTTTACCAGTGTAAGACGGAATAAGAATACGTCCAGTTGAGCTTTCAATGATTCCACGTCCAGGACCCAAATAAGGCGCATTCCGATTAAGTCCCATTATAGGAGGTAATAAAGTTGGTGCAGACCAAGATTCGCCATGATCATTGCTAGAAATATATGCAATATAGTTCGTTGGCACTACTTTGAATAATGCATCTTTGTAGAAGATATTCATATGGACTTTAGTCCCATTACGATATTCAGTCTTTTTATTATTTTCAAATGAAACCGAATATTGCTCTACCGTCAAATAATTACCATTTTGTTTAATACCGAAATTTTTATCTACTGAAAATTCAGTTGGTCTGTTGGTACGATCGTCGTATACAGTACCATTCTCACGAATAGTATAATTATAATCAGTATCACCTTGTTTCTTTAATTTAAGGTAATAATTACCATCAATTTGTTTATAACCTGAATCTTTTCTAGTAGCTTCTCTAAAACTTACTCCAGCAGGCATAACATCAGCAAACATGAGTACTTGTTTATTATTTTTTTCAACAATAACAGAGTCAATATAGGTTGCACCACCGCTGATTTGTAAGTCACGTCCACCAACATCACGAGGCCATTCTAATGGTACTGGCGCAAAATCATCGAATGCCAATGTTAATTTTGGTTTAGTCCATGTCTTACCATTATCATCACTATAACTTGTAGCAATATTAATTTTATTCAAGAAATCATGAGTTCCACCGTAACGAGCGTCAATGCTTGAAAAAACCCGACCATTGCTAAAAGTATACAGAACTGGAATACGGAAATAGTTAGAACCTGTTGTATCATTAGCCGTATAAATTAAATGTCCAGTAACAGCGTTTGTTGTCATCTTTTTAACAGTTTCTTCATCCAATGCACTATTAAAGAATTTGATATTTTCTAGTGTTCCGTTAAAACCAAACGCCGTTTTTCCTGCACGTTTCACTCCCCCAAGCATATAGTAATCAATACCTTTAATATCCTTGATGCTTAGGAAGTTATCCACTTTCTTTTCTACTACTTTTGTACCATTAGCATATAAAGAATATGTTTTTTTGACTGAATCTGCTACTACTGCAACAGTGTTAGTCACAGCCTCTTGTTTGTACTTACCCCAAACTGAAGCAGGTCTGGATACTAGGTGATTTTTATTGGAAGAAGTATCACGCGCTTCCATTCCCAATTCACCATTGTCTCTAAGGAACACATCTACATAACTATTTTGTTGACCGGGTTGAGAATTAGATATTCCAAACAAAGCTTGTAAACCTTTCTCACTAGACTGATTGTACTTAATCACTACAGTAAAGTCACCGCTAGTAAGTTTATCCTTTAACTCATTAGTAACATTTTCTCCGCCCCCTGTTAAAGTAACATTATTTTTTTCTAAGACAGGAGTTTCTTCCGCTGTAGAAGATGGATCCTTAACAGTAGTTTCGACTGTTCGAGGTTGTACAGTAACTTCCGAAGAATTATCCGATTTAGGTTGTACTCCCGAAATCGCATCCGCTGTGGAAGATTGATCCTTAACACTAGTTTCAACTGTTCGAGGTTGTACAGTAACTTCCGAAGAGTTACCCGATTTATGTTGTACTTCCGAAATCGAAGTCGTTGGTGAAACAGGTTGCACCAACTCTGGTGTTGATACTTCAGAAGTTTCAGTCTCCTGAGCTGAAACTGAGTTAGCAACAAATGCTGATAATACCACTACAGTACCTAAGGTTACATATTGTTTAATATTTTTTTTCATTTTATTTTTCCTCATTTAAAACTTTGATAACAAGTTTTTTAACAGTTTCATCATTGCAATGAATCTTTGGTTGGTGAAGATCTTCTTCAAAAGTCACCAACATATTCCCTGGAAGCAATTCAACAATTTGATAGTCTTTGCTATCGTAAAAAGCAATATCCTTCTCTTCGCTAAAAGGTACACGTGACTGAGCACGAACTGGGGAAGTTACTGCCATTTTTTCTGTATTTTCAACAACAATATGAATATCTAAATATTTCTTATGAGTTTCAAAAATATCTCCTGGAACTCCATCAGCTAGATAAGTCATACAATTTGCAAAAACATTTTCCCCGTCAATATCAATTTTTCCATCAACTAAATCTGTCAAATTTGTATTTTCTAAAAAATCACAGACTTTTGAAAAATGTTTATTGACAGAAGCATATCGTCTAAAATCAGATTGTTCAGAAATAATCATATTATTTTCTCTTTTCTATTAGTGACTAGTGACGAACTTCCCAACTTGAATCCGCTTTAATTTCTGAAATATCATGAATCGTTGTATATTTAGGTGCAGATACTTTATTTTCAGTAAGAACAGATACAATATAACCTGACACTACTGATACAGAAATTGAAATCAATGAATATGCCCAGTAGCTAACAGCTGTTGGAGGAAGGAAGTATTTAATAAATACCATAACGATGGTTGATACAATCAGCGCTGCATAAGCACCTTGTTTATTTGCTTTTTTAGAAACAAAACCAAGAATGAATACACCACCAAGTAGACCAAGTACAAGTCCCATGAAACTATTGAACCATTCGTATGCAGATTTAATATCTGAATGAGCCATGATAATGGAAACAACAATTGAGAATAAACCTACTGCTAGAGATACGAATTGTGCAATTTTCGTACGACGATCGTCTGACATATTTTTAGAAATGACATCTTGAATATCCAATGTCCATGAAGTTGCAACAGAGTTCAAACCTGTTGAAATAGTTGATTGAGCTGCTGCATAAATCGCTGCCAAGATCAAACCTGTGACACCTACTGGTAACTGGTATGCAATAAAGTACATAAAGATTTGGTCTTGAGGGATATTGCTAGCTGCACTACCTGCATTTTGTACTTGATAGAATACGTACAAGCCTGTACCGATCAAGTAAAAGACTGTTGCAGTTGCAAGTGACAAGACACCATTTGTGAACAACATTTTATTAAGTTTCTTAATATTTTGTGTTGTAGTAAAACGTTGAACCAAATCTTGAGATGAAGCATAGGAAGACAAGATTGTAAAGCCTGAACCCATCACAATTAAGAAGATGGAGTTTGAAAGCAAGTTAGGATCGAAAAGTTTTTCATTTGCAGCAAGGAATTTCCCGTTTGCTAATGTTTCTGCTACTGCACCAAAGCCACCTTTAATATTAGCCATCAGTACAAATAAAGCTACAACGACACCACTAATCAGAACCACACCTTGAATAAAGTCTGTCCATAATACGGATTTTAGACCACCAGTATAAGAATAAACAATTGCAATTGCACCCATCAAAATAATCAAAATATTGATGTCAATTCCTGTCAATACTGATAAACCAGCTGATGGGAGGTACATAATGATAGACATACGTCCCAATTGATAAATAATAAACAAGAGTGCTGAAATAATACGAAGTGCTTTAGAATTAAAACGTTTATCCAAGTAATCATATGCCGTATCGATGTCTATCCGTGCAAAGATAGGTAAGATAAAACGAATTGTCAGTGGAATAGCTACAACCATCCCTAATTGAGCAAACCATAAAATCCAGCTACCTGCATAAGAGTTACCAGCGAGTCCCAAGAAGGAAATCGGACTGAGCATTGTGGCAAAAATGGATACCGAAGTAACATACCAAGGAACCGAACCATCTCCTTTAAAGAACTCTTTTCCTTTCATCTCTTTTTTAGAGAAATAGATACCCGCAACCAACACCGCAAGTAAATAAACAATCAAGATAATTAAGTCAATTATTGTAAATCCTGTTGTGCTCATAACATATCTCCATATTGATTTTATTTATTATAAAAATTCTTTTCGTGCTTGTTGAATAAGTACTGCTGCTTGTTTTGCAACTTCCAAGTCACCTTCTGCCAATGCTTCTAAGGGTTGACGAACAGAACCTAAATCAAGTTTTTCATTTAGACGCAAAACCTCTTTTGCTACAGCATACATATTTGCCTTACCTGATACCATCTTATAGATGACTTCATTGATAACATATTGAAGTTTTTTAGCAGTATCTAAATCTCGTTCTTGAATCAAACTTTCCAATTTCAAGAACAAATCTGGCATAACGCCATAAGTACCACCAATACCAGCTTCTGCTCCCATCAAGCGACCACCAAGATATTGTTCATCTGGACCATTGAATACAATGTAATCTTCTCCACCTGCAGCTACAAACATTTGAATATCTTGTACAGGCATAGAAGAATTTTTAACTCCAATCACACGAGGATTTTGACGCATTGTTGCATACAAACTACCAGTCAATGCAACCCCTGCCAATTGTGGAATATTATAAATGATAAAATCTGTATTTGGCGCAGCTTCACTCATTGCATTCCAATATGCTGCGATTGAATATTCTGGCAATTTGAAGTAAATAGGTGGGATAGCAGCAATAGCATCGACTCCAACACTTTCTGAATGTTTTGCCAATTCAATACTATCCTTCGTGTTATTACATGCAACATGGTTGATAACTGTTAATTTACCTTTGGCAACTTCCATAACAGCTTCAATAATTTGTTTACGATCTTCTACACTTTGGTAAATACATTCACCTGAAGAACCATTTACATAGATACCTTTTACACCTTTGTCAATGAAATATTGCACCAGAGATTTTACACGTTCTTGGCTAATTTCACCATTTTCATCATAGCAAGCATAAAATGCAGGAATAACGCCTTTGTATTTAGTTAAATCTTTCATCAGATTTCTCCTTTATATTGTTTTTTATTTGATGACATTAATAAATCGCTGAGCAATTTCTTTTGGACGTGTAATCGCTCCACCAATGACAACACTGGTAACACCTAAACTATAAGCTTTTTTTAATTGTTCTGGATAATGAATTTTTCCTTCGGCAATTACCGGAATATTAAAATCAGCCAATTTTTTCATTAGTTCAAAATCAGGTTCATCTGATTGTACACTTGTACTTGTGTACCCTGATAATGTTGTACCAACAAAATCAACGCCTGATTTAAATGCATAGAGACCTTCATCAAAATTACTTACATCCGCCATCAACAATTGATTAGGATATTTTTCTTTTATTTTTTTGATAAATTCACTGACAACTAAGCCATCATATCTTGGTCTTAAAGTTGCATCAAATGCAATGACTGTTGTTCCGCATTCTACAAGTTCATCTACTTCTTTCATCGTAGCAGTAATATATGGTTCTTGAGGTGGATAATCTTTTTTGATAATTCCAATTATTGGTAAATCTACTACTTTCTGAATTGCTTTAATATCACGCACAGAATTTGCGCGAATGCCCACTGCTCCTGCCTCTAAAGCTGCTTTAGCCATAAAAGGCATCAAGCTAAATTCTTCATTATAAAGGGGTTCACCGGGTAAAGCTTGACAAGAAACAATGACTCCACCATGGACTTGACTTATAAATTTTTCTTTAGTCCAAATTTGGCTCATTTTATTATTCCTCCTTATGGATAATAGATTGATTGTAATAATATTGTCTCTCTGGACTTTCCAGATAATGAGAGAATAAGCAGTCTGTTATTAAAAGTATTGGAAACTGAGGTGATATGCGATTGCCATACGAGAGATGATTGATCGAAGCTAATAACAATAATTCATCAAAGAAACAATCTTCTTCGTCAAAATTTCTTGTAGTCATTAAAACTGTTTTAGCGCCTTTATCCGCAGCTTTTTGAAGACCTTCTAGTACAATATCAGTTTGACCTGAAACGGATGCTCCAATGACGAGGCAATTTTCATTAAGTAATAAGCTATTCCACAAAATCATATCCGCGTCTGATAATACTTCGCCAATGACTCCGAGACGCATAAACCTCATCTTCATTTCTTGTAAAGCAAGAAATGAACTTCCTTCACCATAAAGATATACACGCTCAGCATTTTCTATCATCTCAGCAATACGCTCAAGTTGAACTTCATCAAGAACCGTGTAAGTTTTTCTCAACATTTCTTCATAGTCGGATAAAACTTTTTCTGTAGCCTCTGTATACAATGCTAACTTTTCTTTCTCACGAATCATCTCTTGGTATTTGAAAATGAATTGTCTAAAACCTTTAAAACCACATTTTTTCGCAAATCGAGTCAATGTTGCTTTGGATACATTAAGGCATTCGCACAATGCCTCACATGAATAATTATTAAGAGGTTGCTGTTTTAAGAAGAATTTAGCAATGTCTTTTTCAGCATATGCCATATTTGGTAAATTAGCTTCTATCATTGGAATTAGTTCTTTTTGTAGTAACATATGAGCTCCTTTGTAAAAGTAAACGTTTACATTCTTTATTCTAACACTTATTTTTTTTTTTTTCAATATTTTTCATGATTTAGAAACTAGTTTCCAATTTCTTTCATTTCATAACAGAACAACAAATATAAAGATATAACAATTTTTTATTCTTTATATTTGTATTTTATGCCTTGTAAGAACATTTATCGACGTTGACATACTCATATATACATGTTTTATTAATTTTTATTTTGATTTTATTATTTCTTTCGGAATTCCTATACAACATTTTATTTCTAAAAAAATAGAAAAAATGTTCCTAGTTTCTTTATTCTATGCTGTTAATAAATTTTTATTTCCGAATTAAAAATAATCCTATAAAAACTACTGATTTATGAGATAAATCAGATCACCTATTTTAAAAAAGCATCAAACTATAAACTAGTAGATTCCACACCAAATGTAGACCCATACTGCCCCATAAGTCCGATTTATAGCGTACCATCCCTAAAAACATCCCAAGTGAAACATATAAACACCAAGCTAGAATGGTTCCTGGATGATGTACTAAGGCAAATAAAACACTTGTCAACGCAACTCGAATATCTAATTTTCTCACCAAATTCCATATAATTTCTCGATACAGAAATTCTTCAACCATACTCGCATTGATTAAGAACAATAAAAATGAAAACCAAGGAACTTGATGTTGAAGGCCAATTAGATTTGCTTGATTCGTGCTTTCTTGAGCATGAATCAGACTAAAACATAGACTGATAATCAGTAGACTAACGAATCCAATACCAATCCACTTTATCCTAATTTTCATATTGACCTTGGCCACTTGTTTTCGTTGACCATACATCCATAAAAAAGAACTGAGTGACGCTCCATAGAGAATCTGTAGTATAGTTAACTCACCGATACAAAGAAATTTCAGTAAGTATAGAGATACCAATAGGACATTTACTTGTTGGAATATATAAACTGGAATTATTCTTTTCAAAGTTACCTCCGAAATAAATCTTCATAATCTAAATCTAATACCTGCACAATCCTTTCTACCCATGGACTTTGAGGCATTCGTTGTTCCATCTTGTAGTGACGAATCTTTTGATACAATCGATTCAATTCACTTGGATAGTGAAACTCTCCCGCAAACATTTTTCTGGTTAACTCAATCCAGCTGATATTTCTTTCAGCCAAAATAATGGACAAGTTCTCCCAAAATCGTTCAGCCATATTGCTTCTCCTTTAGTTAGATAAATAATGTGTTTGTGCCATGTAAATCAATTGTTTCGTATCTCTTGGCAATAAAGCTCTAGCTTCCTCCAAATTTAGATTTGGATAAACTCTCTTATTTGAAACCGCAAGAGGAAGTCTGATGGTTAGTTCAGGATTTTTTAATATCATTTCAATGAAATCCGTTAGTCTTAAATTGTCACGGTTCTTAAATCGTAATAAATTAGGAGATAAAAACTCAAAACAATCTGAAGAATAGCTCATCATCTCAATTAATTTATCCCTTGTCATTTCAGAAATCGAATGACAGGATACCTCAATGCCATAGTTTTGGAAGAATTCTAAAAGAAGTTGATTTCTATGGTTATTTTTACTTAGATAGAGATCAATCATGGGAGACCTCCCAAAGATTCGGTTCCATTTTATATTCTGAGACGATTAAGGAATCTAATAAATTGGAGAAGTTAATCGGTTTCTTGTCTTCATCATAAGCTTTTACAGTTACTTGGGTTGTAAGTATTCCCTCTTTTCCCTCGGCTCGATAGCCTTGTCCATATAAAACAAAAACTAGATTCTGATGATCATCTACAAAGGCATCAGCTCCGTTCTTTATATCCTGACTTTCAAGGAATTCCATAATGTTTTGAAGATAGGATTCGTAAAATAGGGGGTAGTTGTGTTTTTTATGGTAATCATCTAAAAATGTCACCTCAAACTCACATGGATAATTGGGCATCAAAATTATTTGTTCATCCAGCTGTCTGATTTCTGCATCATGTAATTCTGTTTCTAATTCATCACAATCTAGTATTGATTCTTTATTTAATGCTTTCATCTTTTTCCTCTATTTCTTTTAATTTCTTTGCGATTGCGGCAATCACAGGAACGGTTACACTATTACCAGCTTGTTTATAGAGCTGACTATTACTAGAAACTTTTCTAGCAGCTTCAAAAGCCCAATCAGGAAAGCCCTGCAGGCGAAAACACTCTTTAGGAGTGATTCGTCGTATTCTCAAACGGTAAAATTGTCCATCTATTAAAACACCAGCTACTTGGTAAACTTGTTTATCTTCTCCTTCATAGCTAGCCACTACTACTCCCATTTGCCCACTAGTTGTTAACGTATTAGCTATACCTTTTCCAACTCTACCACGACGATACTGAGAACTTGGTCTTTCTAAATTGATTGAATCCCCAATCTCTGCTTGAGCATATCCTTTTTTCGTTGCCTCTCGGACTTTTAGAAATTGGATTGGTTCTGGAATTAGTATTTTAGGAATTTTATCTCCACCTTGCATTGTAGTCAGTGTTGGAGATAAGCCCTCACTTCCATAGACACGACCTGTCTCCTTAAAGCTAGTCGGTAAATCTCCAACAACAACAATGCCATGACGATCCTGAGTATTTAAAGTAAACATTGGCTCTTGATTATCCTTGAAACGTCTACCATTTTGTCTTTTGTCTAATCTATCTGGTGTCATACAAGGAATCGCAACCTTAAATCCTTCTCCTTTTCCACGAACTAAAGTTGGCGCAAGACCTTCTGAATAATAGACTTCACCACTCATTCCACTTCTTGATGGATTTAAATTCCCTAGTTCTTTCAAAGTCTCAGAGTTAGTTGCTTGACCTTCTCGTCTGAAAGGAAATAGGAGTCTGGTACCTTTCTTTCTAGAATGTCCGATAATAAACACCCTCTCTCTGTTTTGGGGAACGCCAAAATCCTTACTGTTAAGCACCTGCCACTCAACATCAAACCCCAACTCATCAAGTGTGGTAAGAATTGTGGTGAACGTCCGTCCCTTATCGTGATTGAGTAGGCCTTTAACATTTTCAAGAAAAAGAAAACGTGGTTGGATTTGTTTGGTCGCTCGAGCAATTTCAAAGAACAAAGTTCCTCTAGTATCTTCAAATCCCAATCGTCTTCCTGCGATTGAAAATGCTTGACAAGGGAATCCCCCACAGATGACATCGACTTTCCCTCTAAGTTTTTTAAATTCGTCATCTGAAACATCTCGTATGTCATGAAATTCTATTTCTCCTTCCGTTTGAAAAATGGACTTATAAGATTTCCTAGCAAATTTATCAATCTCACAAAATCCAATACACTCGTGTCCAACACTTTCCATTCCAAGTCTAAATCCACCTATACCTGAAAATAAATCAATAAATCTCATTTCTTTATCCCCCCTTTCTGATCGACTATCAATGTCCAAAAAGTCACACCACTTGAAATTAAAATGAGCATAACTAATATCCACTCGATTGGCGACATTTTAACCACCTCCTTTTCTAACACGGTTATTCCAAACAGAATACAAGCCGTTAAACACAAATTCAGCCAAAACTTCCGCTCGTCTAACAAAGCGAACATTGTCAAGAGCATACTGATAGATTCTCTCAAAATCAGTCATAGCAATTTCACTGGCTGTTTGAGAAAAACCCTCTCGTCTAAATTGATCTTGTACCAATCCCCAAATATAATCTCGATCATATTTTGTGACCTTTTCTACTTTTCTTTTCAAGATAGGTTGAGTATTCCTCTCCTCCTCATCCTCAATAAATAAAGAATCAGTCTCACTATATTTAGTCTCACTAACTTCAGTCTCACTAGGGGCTGAATGTGAGACGGGGGCCGTTTCATTTTCACCCTGCCCTAGTCTTTTTTTAACACTAGGCCTGTTTGAATTAGCTACTGGGGTAGAAGATAATTCCCCTAAATAAATCTTATTAGCTAGTCTTCCTTTCTCACTTGAAGACTGTTGAACTTCATCAATTAAGTCATATTCTTTAAGAGTTTTTTTGATGGACAGTAATTTTGACTTCGAACAACCTAATAGCTTCATCAGTTTAGAATTAGAAAATACTAAATAGACCGCTCCCTCTTCATCTATCCAACCACGACTGAGAGATAATTCTAAACGATCTTTTAAAATAGAATAAGCCACCTTTACTTCTAGTTTCATATCCATATATTTCTCATCCTCAAAAAGAATTTTAGGTAATTTGTAATACCGTTCTGAAGTTTGGTATTGATTTGCGGTAATTCGTTTCATAGCGTTCCTCCAAGTTCTTTGAGTATTAAATCTCCACTTGATTCGAAGCGAACCAAGCCACTTTTTTCTAATTCAGCCATAAGAGATATGGCCTCAACAATATCAATTCCCATTTCACGTACTAAAAATGAAATGACAATATAGCGTGATGATTGTAATTCTTTTGTCATTTTTCCTCCAGAAAATAAAAAAACGGAAAGATTGTGAAATTCCTTTCCGTAACATAATAAATATTTGAACACCAAACTCAACACCAAAAAAATGTTTTTATTGATGATTATTGCTCAATCAAGCACATATAACAATGTGAATAATTAAAATCTAAACCAATAAAAACCCTTGAATTTCAAGGGTTTTAAGTATTTATTCTACTTCACAATGTTTTATTATTTTAAATCTTCTAGACCAACCATTGAATAGTAGCCATTGAGTTTTTTTCCTTTCGTAGCAAGGGTTTAGAGCCTCTTATATAATTTACTATTATTTGAACATAGAGAGTTTTCAAATGAATGATGTACAAACAGTTCTTGTTTTATGACATAGAAATCTACTTTATATTATATCATGACTTCCTTATTTTGTCCGCTTTTGTTTCCATCTTAAGAAACTTTCAAATCCGATTAAAATTCCAATCTTTTTCCATTCACTCATTTATCTTTCCACAGAACTGAGCATAATGAAATAAGAACGAGACAAATCAATCAGGAAACTCAAATTAATTTCTAGCAATATTTTAGAAGTCATTGTCTACTATGCTAGATTCTACATACTCTAGCGAAATGAAATACCAATCGAACATATTCATTGGGAAATAGAAACCAATTTCTAATATTTTTAAAACAACAGTGTGCTATTCTAAACCAAATAAACTATAAACTATATATTATAATTAAATTCAAAAAGAACTGCCAATGCTTATTTTCCCCATACTTGACTTTCTCTATCTTTTTTTGTAAGATATGTGTAATACAACAGCGTTACAAGGAGAAATACTATGTCAACACTTACACGAGACCGAGTTTATAACTTCCGAGTCAATAACCAACTATTCGAAGAAGCAAAAAATATTCTAGAAAGTAAAAACATCAGCCTTTCAGATGCACTCAACCTTTTTGTAGAACAAATAGTCCTTGAAAAAGGTCTCCCAATTAAGACAGCCGAACAACTCAAAGCAGAAGTCTTCCTAGGCGAACTCAAAGCAGAACTAGATAAAGGCTACCAAGACATCATCGAAGGACGTCTCTACGACGCAGACGAGGTCTTTTCAAAGTATGGACTATAAAGTACGCTTTACAGAACAAGCTAGACAAGACTTAGACGATATTTTCATCTATTACTCCACAGAGTTCAGTGAAAACATAGCCAAGAAAGTCATCACTCGCCTCCAACAAACCAGCAACCTACTCACGTTCTCACCAGAGGGTGGTATTAACTTTGATCATAAAATCGGATACTCCCTCTATCCAGGAAACACGCTCAGAATGATTGTCTCTAAACAATACCTACTCTTTTACCTCATTCATGAAAAAGAAGTCCATATCCTGAGAATTATCAATTCACGCACCGACTACCTAAACCAACTCGACCACCTCTTTCAACATATCCAAGACTGAGAAGTAAGCTCTCAGTCTTTTTATCTACTGCAAATCGCTTGCAGATGAAAAATCATAAACAAGAATTTTTTATAGTTATAGTAGATTGAAATAAGATGTGAACAAATTAATTAGGGGAATCAAATTAATTTCTAGAAATGTTTTAGCAATCGCATCGTACTATTCTACATTCAATATGTTGTGTTATCAAGGTGCAATATTTTTTACGAGGTTCTTATGTCCTCTTCTTGTTTCAATTGACTATAAAACAAAACCACACAATGTTGCTTTCAGCTTAATTGAGTATAAAACTGAAATCACTGTGTGGTTTTTTGTCTCGCACCTAACGGAGCGAGTCGGGCTAATAGTCACATAAGAAAAAACATAGAGTCTGAAACATTTTTGATTCAAACTCTATGTTTATATTCATCTCTTATCTATCTGTTTTTACTTAAACAATTGATTAAAGAAACCGTCTGTGTTTTTAAGAAGAGCTTTAAAGACTTTTTCTTTGAGTGCAACAGTGTGTGAGAAATCACCTGATTTCTTTAAATCTTCCTCAACCGCTTTAACAAAGATATCCTTCAATTGTGTATAGTTGGTAATTTGTTTACCGTCAATTTCAATAGTAGTAAATCCTTGCTCTGCTTTAGCTTTAACGTCGTGATACCAATGTTTCTTCCAATCTTCAAGGTTTAAGAATTGGTTGTTTGAAACTTTTTTGATAATGAAATCATCACCCAATCTACCCTGGTTTTGTTTATTAGCTTCACCTTGGTATTTGCTAGATACATATCCGATAAATCCATTTTCATAGCCAAAGTAACCCCACATACGGAAGGCATTATGCTTGAATGATAATGAACCTGGAGCACCTTTGCTTGTATTACCACCATAAATACCAGCCATCATTTGAACATTAACATATGCTGAATTAGGCGTGAAGTCCTCTGGTCGGAACACACCATTACCCGGATTGTTATGTTTGGTCATTAAATTATTATCAACCAAATCATCAATACTTGCCAATGGTTTAGTTTTCTCTCCGTCATTTAGGTCACGAACTTTATCCCATTGGTGTGGAGCAGTTAAATTATTTAAGCCATCAACATGTCTATCGACTCTGTCAATTTTCTTGAACCACTTGCTATTATCACCATTTAATTTTGGAATTACAGCATCTGCTTCAACATAATCCAACATCATTAACGCTTCATTGTAGTTCTTCATGTAGCGATCAATATCTTCACGAGTTTGAAGCTTATCAGGGTTATAATTGTACCATTGATTACCATCATTTTCACGATGATAAGCCATATTCAAACCTAAAGCGCCATATTCACCGTTTCCTGTCGATTTATCAGGTGTCTGTAACATACCTTGCGCATAGGCTTCGACGTCTGTACCTTGACGGTGTCTATGACCACCGAAGTAAAGCATTCTATCATTAACGTGTGTTGTTTCGTGAGTAAAGGCTGAAATACCAAACGGACTAATCATATTTGTTCCCATGAAATAAACTTGGTCATTATTATTAGGATCTGGGAAAATAGATGCCATAGCTCCCATATTCCAGTTGGTATTATGGAATTTCCAAGTTGGTCCATATAATTCACGAATAGGTGCAATTGGTTTATTGTTCTTATCATAACCCATACGATTTACACCTTCAACGTTATGATAGTTTTGGTTATCCCAAACAGGTGTCGGAACCCTATTTTGACTCTTGAGTAATTGGTCACGTACACTTGGCAATGCTAAACGTGACCAGAAATCAAGGTAAGTTTGTTGACCTTTCGCAACATTATCAATCTCTTTCTTAAATTCGTTTCTAGCTTCTTCTGTATACTTACCATATTTCTCAAAAGAGCTATAAGCCATTGTATTGTAAGTTGAAATCAAGAACATATGTGCATTCTTAAGCGTTAATAGAGGTAGGATCATACGATTATGAACACCATTGTTCAAACCATCAAATGCACGATGACGTTTGTTAGCAAAATCAGGATTCGTTGTTTGAGGTTCTGATACATATACATTCTTAGCCGCATGGATAAACCAATCATTTAAATCAGTATCGTTAGTAAAGAGACGCATGTTGTAATCTAAGAAGCCATGTAATTCAGCTTTACCAATAGTTCCACCAATCATATCACGATAAGCATCCAAAGTTCTGTCGCCCTTGATATTTCGCTCGCTTGATCCAATTCGAATCAAGAAATCAAGAAGGTCAACTGACTTACCATAGAAGTCAGGTTTAAACATCATCAAGTTCTTGATAGTCATATCCCCATACTTGATATCATAGTAACGATTAAGGTAAGTAAGAGCCATCACGATTTTAGCTTTATTTTCATCCACCTTCTTAACAAGTGCTTTCATAGCCGCTTCGTCACTATTTAATTGATGGTCAGCATTTTCAATCAAAGATTTGACCAATTTATCAAGATTAGCTTTCGTTTCAGCAAAACTTTCTTCGAGATAAAGGTCTCGGATATAACCGTTTTTACGTTCCTCTGTATTTTCTTCAGCTCTATCCCGATTACCCATCAAGGCACGTACTTCAGGAGAAATTAATTCAACAGTCGCTAACCTACCTTTAATGTTTTGAATCAATTGATTACGATTTTTATCAACCATGTTTGGTGTATAAACAATGTCACCCAATCCATCGATACTATACTCACGAACTTGCGCTACTTTAGACTCTTTTTGATGAACAGCTTTGATTTCTTTAGTCTTATCTGCATAGTGAATCATCACATGATCAATATCTGATAAATCCGTTACAAATTGTCCGTCTTTCATTCCTGTAACTGATAACACTTCTTTTGTCAACAAGTTTGAATCTTCAGTTAGTTTATTACCTTGGTTAACAATCCACTCTTTGTTGTAGAACGGTTGAAGCTTTTCAATGTTACGATATGCTAAATCACGTTCTGTTTTGTAGTCTTGAGTTGTCTTATACTCATTTTCACGAGAAGTCAACACATTCAATTTGTTTACAACAGGATTTTTAATCTCAAAGGTGTTAGCCGTAATACCGTATCCTTCAATTTTCTTATTCGCTTCTTCTGTTTTAATAGTCTTAACGTTCTTAGAACGTTTAAAGCTTGAAGTACCTGTGCTTACACCTTCAACAACGAAATCTCTATTCAATCGATTTCCTGAAAAATAACCGTCTTCTTCGTCAATGTTCTTAGAACCATAGAAGATTTCACCTTTGGTAACTTTCATCATAGAAACGTTGTCTTCTAGTAAACCTAGAACCCAGTTCGAACTGATAAATCCACCAACTTCAACAGGATTTTGAATATCAATCGTACCTTTTGCCACAGAATGGCGAATTGAACCTTCTTTACCAACAGTGTTGTTATCCATGCCGTTATCGGTTGTTGCTGCAATACCACCAGCTTTAGCTTTATTACCTGTAATATCGGCTTCAACATAGGCTTTATCTACGTTACCTTTCCAGATTTCACCAACAATACCAGCTACTTTCCAACCTTTGTCACCGAATGAATGTATTTTACCAATGAAGGCAACGTCATTCAATTTACCACCTTTGTCGAGTTTGTTAATAATACCAGCAACATTGTTATTGCCAACAACAGAACCTGTAACTTTAACTTTTTCAACAGTAGCATTCTTAACCATATTAGCAAGAGGTGCTACATTATCAGCCCAAGGCATATTGACATCAACATTACCTAGATTAATGTTTTTAATTGAACCATTTTCAACACGATCAAATAACGGTCGAGCGATGTTATGAATCGTGTATTGCTTACCATCGACACTTGATAAATGACCTTGGAATGTCCCAGGTACATATTGTTTACCAGCAGCAGGAACATTCGTAGCATTCAAATCGGCACCGATTTTAAACGTACCTTTCATGTCCGCTCTCATCGCCTCAACCAACTCTTTAAAGTTGTAGTAAACATTATCCGTTTTTGGTACAGGTTTTTCGAGGTAGTGAATATACTGATTACGAACCTTAGTTGGGTCTGTATGTTGAATCAAATCTTGAGCAGTTGCTGTAATTTTAAAAAGTTCTTTTTCTTTTTCAGTCACCAACTCAATCTTATCAACTGCTAAACGTGTTACTTTATTATCACGACTAGTGATTTTCAAGTACATCTTCTTCACATCTTCATCTGAAGGTTTTTCAGTCATGAAATCATTAGGTGTTTCAGTACCATCGTCATTTACCTTCACTAAATTAGTAGATGCGATATTTTTAATTTCAACTTTTTTCAAATCCAAGCGAAGTGGTTTCTCTTCTAATGTTGCAGTTTCTTCTCCCTTACCACGGTCATAGGTCATAGTGGTTTCTATCTTATAGTCCTTGTAGAATTTTAAATCTTCTACCTGCTTATCTAATTGCTCTGAAGTTAAATCTACTGTTTTGACAATTTCATTTCCATCTTTAATTGTCGCAGTAATTTTATTGATCTTGACTCCATCTGTATTAACCAAATGATAAGAAAGATTTGCGGAGCGGTCTAATACATTTGTATCTGTTCGCTCCAAAGTCAAAACAGGAGCCGTTTTTTCTTTAGGCTTTTCTTTTGTACCTTTTACAAGAATTTCAGGCTTCATTTCTTTCAAAATAGTTACTGTTTCAACTGGTTCACTAATTTTTTTGCCATGTAACTCTTCATAGCTAGTAACAATTTGACGTTCGCCATCCTCACCAACTTGTTTAATAGAATCATCGCCTATAAATTTGGTAGAATCAGATTCTTCTACAGTCGTTTTAGGAATAGTCTCTGTCCGGATATCGGTATGTAGAGAAGGCAATTCTTCTCTTTCTGGTGCAACTTCTGAAACTGTAGATATTGGTTCAGTATACTCTGGAATGTTGATAACAGGTGGCTCAATCAAGTTGCCATTTTCATCTACTCCTGTTGTACCTACAGGTTCAGTATATTCTGGTTTCTCAGCATTAGGAGCATCGTCTGGAACTGTGCCTACCGGTTCAGTGTATGCTGGTTTTTCATGAACTTCCGGTTCCCCTTTATCAGTTACAATAGCTTCAGGTAATGCTGGCTGAACTTCTGGTTCTCCTTTATCAGTCACAACAGCTTCAGGTAATGATGGTTGAATTTCTGGTTCCCCTTTGTCAGTCACAACCGCTTCTGGTAACGCTGGCTGAACTTCTGGTTCCCCTTTGTCAGTCACAACCGCTTCTGGTAACGCTGGCTGAACTTCAGGTTCGCCTTTGTCAGTCACAACAGCTTCTGGTAATGCTGGCTGAACTTCAGGTTCGCCTTTTTCAATTACAACAGCCTCTGGCAATTCAGGTTGAACCTCAGGTTCTACCAAATTACCATCAACTGGTGCTGTATACTCTGGTTTTTTATAAACTTCTGGTTCAACTAAATTACCGCCAATTGGAGCTGTATGTTTAGGCTTATCTGCTTTAGGCGCCTCGTCAGGAACTGTGCCTATCGGTTCAGTATATTCTGGTTTTTCATGAACTTCAGGCTCAACCAGATTACCACCAACTGGTGCTGTATGTTCTGGATTTTCAGCCTTAGGCGCCTCGTCAGGAACCATACCCACAGGATCAGTGTACTCAGGTTTTTCAGCCTTAGGCGCTTCATTATGAACACTTTGAATTTCAGATACTGGAACATTTTTTGTCCCCTCAGATTTATGTTGAATTTCTGAGATTACATCATCATCAAGAGGTAAGTATCCAATATAACGATATCCAGCAATTTGAACTACACCTTCATTACTTGAAGCTTTCAAAGGATTGCTTATATCAAGTGCTTGCATACTAGAAAGACTAATCAGTCCGATAGTAGTAACTAAGAACACACTACTAACTTTTTTCTTTTTATGAACCAAAAGAACTAAACTACCAATAGCTAATAGACCTAAAACTGTAAGCACAGAAGTCGAGGAACCTGTTGCAGGAAGAGCTTCCTGCTGATAAATAAGAGCATAGGTTGCTTCATTATCAGTAGGAATTCCTGCTTGAATCTTAGTTTGTTCTTCTTGTGTAAGAGCGCTTTTTTCAATGTAATGATAGGTAGAAGCATGAATGATTGACGGTGCAACCAAGACACTTCCGAGTAACACCGAACCAACAATCCCACAGATTTTTCGGATCGAAAATCGCTCTTTTTTAAATAATGACAAGTGTAATCACCTTCTTTAATTTTATTTTTTTAATAGTAAACACTATTTTTTATTCTCAAAAATTGAACTTCTAAAATCATTAGTTTGATCTAGATAAGCTTTAAAGATTGCTCTCTTCAATTTATGAACTGCACTATCAGTCTCTGGATTATAGTTATCCCAATGAGTACCTTCTGCATCTTTACGGACAGCTTCATTCATTAGTTTCTGCAACTCATCTATACTACTTGTGGTTTTTGTTGCAAAGCTTGTCCACGATTTACTTGTATCCTTAAAGGTAACTTTGTTCAATTTATTGAACTTAGTTTGACGCTCTGCATACATAGCCTTTTTAAAATCACTCCAAGTGTGGTATTGACCATTAAATAATTTCTGAAGTACTAATGTATCTGTTACTAATCCTTTGGTCTTACCATATGAGGTAATCGTTTTATTATTTTCCCTAGCATCGGGTTCAAATTGATTTGAAATATATGGTACCATACCATCTTTAAAGCCTTTTGCAGCCAATAGTTCATAAGCCATACGACGTCCCATTAGGTCACCTGGCGTTCCGTCATCATTACTTAATGCTGCATAAATCGGCGCAAATAGTTTTATAGTAAAATAGCCATTTCTTTCGTATGTTTTTGACGCATATTCCCTAGACGAAATAATATTATTATCAATCAAATCATTGAATGAACGTAGTTTTTTAGCTTCTTCTACTGTTAGATCTCTGACAACATTTGTTGCATATACGTTATTTCCATCTGGATCCTTGACGAATACATTCTCAATTTTTCTCAGTGCAGTCATTTTCTCTGAATTAGATAAATGTTGAATGATTGATTGTCCTTCAAGATATTCCAACATATAGACAACATCAAACATATTGTGGACATATTGCTTCAAATCATCTGCACTATTAAATCTCGTAGTTGGATCGAGTATTTGTAATCGTTCTCCTTCTTTGCTATCCGATTTTAAATGTTTCAAGATCGAGTTGATGGTGATGGTTGCGTCATTTGGATGGTCTGGTGCTTGCAATAAGCCTTTTGCGAAGAACTCTGGTCCCAAGCCACTTCTTCGACCATAGCCACCAAGATAAATTTCTCTATCTGAGTTATGCGTCATTTCATGCGTATATGTTACCGCACCAGATTTATCAAGCATACGATAAGCCATATAGTAGAATGCGTCCCCTGTTGCATATGCACCATTAGCATTGTGAACTACATTATTACCTGCTGGACCAAAGAAATGTTTTATTGCTGGATGATTAGTTTCAAAGTTAGCTTCTTGTAACTTATTATCTTCATCATTTCCAAATCTAAATGCATCATATACTGGGATACTTCTAAATAATTTTTCTTTATTTTCATTATCTAGAATTTTATACCAATAATCATAATGGTCTCTAAATCGTTTAGCCGCTGCTTGTGCATTCTCTTCAACAAATTTATTTAATTTTTCTCCCTTAGGATATTCTTTACTTCTATATCTATCATATGCACCAAATCCAATAGTAGAGATATTCGCTATCATAAACACAGATTTTTCAGGTAGTGTTAATAACGGCAACACCATACTTTGATATTTCCATGATGGGCTAGTTAATCTATCATATACACCAATAGAATATGGACTACCTGCTATTGATTGTTTATCACTTACCTCTTTAATCGTAGATTTTTCTTCTACTATATAAGCTTTTGTTTGTTTTTTAAACCACTCGTTGTTAGAAGTTTTTGGTAAAAATACTTTTCTATATCCTTCTAATGCTTTAAATAAACTTTCAGTTCCATAATTTTTCGCTAATAATACATTATAAGTAATTACATTATTTTTCGCTAATAAATTGTTAAAGCCAGACTTACCTAGTTCAATAACATTATCTAAGGCTGAACTATTTGATTTACCGAAGAAATCCAAGTGATACATAACTAAATCTTTAGCACTTGCATTATCATATTTAAAATTATACCAACGTTCTAGATAAGTTAAACCTAGAAGTAACGCTTCTTTATTATTCTTAATTTTTTCTATTACATAATTATCAATTATTGAATTACTATTTTCAGCTATTGCCGCGTCAGCAGAAAGAAGTTTTGATAAACTATCTTCAATGTTTGCTTTTGTTTTGTCGAATTGTTCATCTAGATATAACTCTGTTAAACTAATACCTTTAGAAATATCTAATACTTTTCTAATTGCATCTGATTTATATTCTACTTTATTTAATTCTGGTAATACTTCATCTAAAATATTTTTATAATTTCGAAGTAATGTATTTGGTGTGTAAATTAATTTTGTACCATTCAAACTATACTCTGCTACATTTGAAAAATCACTTTGATATTGTATATTTATCGTTTCTGATGTATTGTCCGTGTAATATAGTAATAGTTTATTTATACTTGATTTACTTCCGTTAACATCACTAATTATTTCTTTATCTTTCATAGGAACTACTGATAATAATTCTTTTTTGTAAAGATTACTACTAGTCTCTACTAAATTCCCGTACTTAACTATTGTTTCTCTATTATAGAATGGTAATAATTTTTCAATATTTTTATAAACTTGTTCTTTTGATGAATCGGCATTTTCAAGATTTCTATAGTCAGTTACATATCTAGAAGAGAAATTGAAGTCTTCTACTTTAGTACTTTGTTTAGAAACTAACTCAACTTTTTTAGCATTCACTTTGTCAGATTCTAATATCGTACCTCTTTGTACATCTGAATCTTTAGTTACAAGTTCATCGTCCACTTGAACTACATTTACTACTTTATTATTTTTATTACTATATGTCTTAAATGCTTTAATACCATTAAAATCATAACCAACTATAGCGTTCCCATTAGTAACATTAACATCACTTAGCACATCAGATAGTCGACCTGAATTTTCAACTTCTCCTGAATTATCCCAAAGATTACCAACGACTCCACCAACTTTACCAAAATGTTTCACATTATTAACATTACCTTCAACATAGCTATTACTGATTGTCGCTCTATCATCAACAACTCCCGCTATACCACCAACAATTTGGTCTCCTTGATTAGCATTTGTCGCCATATCAATAGACGAAACTGATCTATCAATTGAAGCTCTAGCTCCTGAAAGTTTACCAACTAAACCACCTATTTGATAAGTAGCCTTTGTGTCATAAGTATTAGTTATTCTACCAGTATAACTACTATTCAAGATTTTAGAATCTGTAACTTGTGAAACTAAACCACCAATGCCACGTTCACCAGCAATTACACCAGATGAGTGAACATTAGTAATGTTAGTACCATTTTTCGCTTCTTTCGCTATTGTAGCAGCATCTTCTTTAGAAGAAACATTTGCTTCTTTTATTGAAAGATCTCGAATATTAGCATGATTTAAAACGTTAAATAACGGTTTTTTCAGGTTATATACAGCATAGTTCTTATCCTTGTTTGAACCTATTAATGTACCACTAAATTCGTGATTAATATAACTTTCTTGACCTTCCAAAAGTTCTACTTCACGAGCATCCATAGTCGCCCCTAGACGAAATGTACCATGTGGGTTACTATTCATATCATCTACAAGATTTTTAAATGATGTATAAACACCATTTTCACTACTTACCGTCTTAGGTAGGTAGTATGTATAATTATCTAATACTCTATCATTTTCATGTTGTATCAAATTATTTACGCGAGCCACTATTTTATAGACTTCTCTATTATCTTTATTATCATTAGTAATACTTTCAACTGGAAGCATTACATCCTTAAAATTCTCTGACTTAACTTTCATAAAGTAATTTGAAGAGATGTTTGGCACACTTGAAAGTGAAGTTACATGACGATACTTATCTCCTTCTTTCGAATATAGTTCAACAGAAGAAATATTTCTAAGTTCTAATTTTTTAACAATTTCTTTCTCTTCTTTAGTGTCATCTTTTTTCTCATCTTTATGACGTTCAAGAGCATCATATTTAGGTGTAATTTCTTTACCGTTTATAATACTTCTAATCCAAGCTAATTGTGTTGGAGATAAAATCAATCCTCCTGAACGATTTTCAGCTCCATTTTGGTGTATACCAATGACTTCTCCTTTAGAGTTAAAGATTCCTCCACCACTCATACCAGCTTTTCCACCTTGGTATTGGACACCATAAGTATTATTAGCGTATTTTTGTTCCATTTCTACAGTAGTATCTTTTAAGTGAGTATACTGCCCAGCAGGATATCCATGAACATTTAGTTTGTCATTAACATTTACTTTCGAGTAATTTTCTACTAAGTTGGCATACTGTCTTCTAGTAGATTCAGGTAATTTAATAACTGCTAAATCGTAGATAAAGCCTTTTGGATAATCTTTTTGATTATAGAAGTGAATATCATCTGAAGTGAATGAACCTTTTTGTCCATCAGGTGACTGCCATTCATATGTGTTTTTAGCTTTATCTCCCCTAAACTCACCAGTAGTGTTATCTGAAGAATTATTAATAAAATTATGCGCTACTGTCAACAATACGTTAGGAGCTATAAAAGTAGCTGAACCCGTTCCTGATAATGCTTTGTTATCTTTAACAAAATTCATTCGAAGAAGTGCACTAGCATTTTTTTCTACATTATTGTTTTCTGTTGTATTGTTTAACTCTACTGCAGGTTTAGGCTTCTCTGTTTTCGGTGATTCAATTTTCCCTGTGTATTCTTTCGGTGGTTCCACTTTTTCTGGTTCGACTATCGCTCCAGCTTGAACCCCTGTATACTCTTTCGGTGGTTCTACTTTTTCTGGTTCGACTATCGCCCCAGCTTGTACTCCTGTATATTCTTTCGGTGCTTCTACTTTTTCTGGCTCGACTATCGCTCCGGCTTGCACACCTGTGTACTCTTTTGGCGGTTCTACTTTTTCTGGTTCGACTATCGCCCCAGCTTGTACTCCTGTATATTCTTTCGGTGCTTCTACTTTTTCTGGCTCGACTATCGCTCCGGCTTGCACACCTGTGTACTCTTTTGGCGGACTTACCTTCTCTGGTTCTACTACAGCCCCAGCTTGTACTCCAGCATATTCCGGTTCAACTTTTTCAGGTTCAACAATAGCTCCGGCTTGTACACCTGTATATTCTGGTTTTTCATGAACTTCTGGTTCGCCTTTGTCTGTCACTACTGCTGCTGACAATTCAGGCTGAACTTCTGGTTCTCCTTTATCACTTATTACAGCCTCTGGCAACGCTGGTTGAACTTCAGGTTTCCCTTTATCTGTTACGACTGCTTCCGGTAACGCTGGCTGGACTTCCGGTACGCCTTTATCACTTACTACAGCCTCTGGTAACTCTGGTTGGACCGCGGGTTTAACAATAGATCCAGCTTGTAGGTCCTTATGTTCTGTGACAGTCTCAGGTTGTTCCTTTATAACTTGCGCTTTTTTAGTACCTTTTTCGACTATTCTTGTAACAGGCGCAGTTGTTGAAGTTGAAACAATTTCTCGAGAAACTTCTTCCTTGTTTACAGAGAATATTCTTATGATTTCAACTTTCTTACCTAATTTACCTTCTTGTTTGACTCTTACAGTTCCTTCAGCTAAATCAGAATTCTCCTGAACTTTTTCTTGAAAATCTATTTTTGTTTCTATAGTTTCGTCACGATATAAGAGTTCAGGTTTATTCAACTGACCTGATAGAACTTCATCCTGTGGATTTAATGTATTTACCCCAGTCTTTTCTTTTGGAGAAACTTTCTCGTCTTTCTTCGTCTCTAGATTCTTGTGTTCTGCCAACTGTGCTTGAGAATCTGAAGATTGTTTCTCTTCTTTTCTTGGATTCGTTAATTCTGTAGAAAGAGGTTTTTCAACTACTTGAACTTCTGTCGGCTTAGTTGAAGAAACAGGTGTTTGTTCCTGAATAGCTTGTACTGTTGATGGATTCTCTACAAAATTCGGTGTAACACTATATTCCACCTTTTGTTGTTTTGTAGGAGTGGCTACGGATTTCTCTTGATTATTTACTTTAGACTCAGAAGTCGTTTTTCCCTCTTTGATATATCCAATATATGTGTAACCTGAAATGTCTTTAGGAAGAGGCAATTTTTCTCCAGAAGTCAATTCATAGTCCGTATTGTAATTTAGCAAAAGATTATTTTCTAAAGCATGAGCGGATACAAGAACACCGTTTCCTATTCCTGCAACCAATACTAAATGTAATACCGTTTTATTCTTAACTTTTTTCTTGGAAACAGCAAAAATTAAAATTCCCAGAGCAGCTAAGCTAGCACCAGCAACTAGGGCTTGCATCTCATTCTTGCTTCCAGTATTTGGCAATTCCCCCAGTTGATTTTGGGAATTTAATTTATAAACAAGATAATAAGTCTCATCATCATTCTCCACGTATGTCGGAATATCATAGATAAGCTTATTCTGCTCATCTGATGATAGCTCTGACTCTGTCACATATTTATAGTGAACACCTTTAGTCTCTTGAGCATCCACAGATGAACTTCCTAAAACAGACATAAAAAATAAACTTGAAATCGTCGCAGATACAAGTCCTACTGATAATTTTCTAAATGAAAAACGCTGCTGTTTTTCACCAAAATACTTTTCCATTATTCCTCCTTGAAATAAAATTTATATTTATCTTACGAAGGCCTTTAATATATTAGCGTATTATCTATAAAAAAGGCATTACACTTTAATTATACTCTTAATTTACCAAAAAGTCTTAAAATTGCGTTACGTTTTCATACTTTGTTTTATATATAAAATACGAAGGAGCAGGGTTTGCCATTTCCTATTTTCTCTTTTTGGATAAAATGTAACCTACCATGGAATTTCCACGGTAGGTGTTACTTATATCACTAATCGTTCTAAAAATGGTTTGAGGCAGTTGAGGAGAATTCCTTCTATCCAGCTTTCTTGTGCTGAGGATAGATGTTCTGACTGGAGACTTTCTTTTAGAAAATCTCGGACTTGTTCTGGTGCGATTTCAAACTCAAAAGCTTTCATTTTATAGAAAAAGTCGAGCAGATGATCTGACAGATATTCAGTTGAAAAGGGAACTTCTCCACTTTTTCGATATTCTAATAAGAGTCGAGCAAATCTGGCTTTTTCTTCAGGAAGCTCACGAAAATAGGAATTGAGGAGCCAGGTCTGCTTCTGCTTTCTTTCAATTGGATCCTGACTAGCAATTCGTTGGTCTTTTTCCAACTCTTTTTGGTATTGTTTGGCCTTGATAGCCCGTTCTGTCCGATTTTTACCAAAAAGAATTTTCTCCCACTTGCGTTCTTCTTGAGTTAGGATCTCTGTAAAGCCAAAGTAATCTTGATAAGCACGCTCTGCGGGTCCCATGGCTAGGACTAGATTGTCTGCATATTGCTTGGCAATTTTATCCCTTTTTTTGCGCTCTTTCTCTGCCTGGATACGGAGTTCTTGTTCGTAGTCAATTTTCTCCTTGCCTAGCTTGACAAGGTAGAGTTGGTCATCTGATTTGCCAAGTAAAAAGGGCTTGATATACTTTTCTAGGACTTCTTCCATCCGAGCCTTTTTCTTGGGCTCTGCCTTGGTCCAACTTCCTCCTTGAAAGACTTCTAGGAAGAGTTGGTAGTCTTTCTCAGGTGAGAACTGATTGCCACGATTAGGTTTAAAAACACCTTTTTCCCAGAGCCATTTTAGAAGGCGCTCATCAAAGTCACTTTTATTGACCTTGATTTTTTCCTTTTTCTGGGCTTTTCTGGTCAGATTTTCAACCTTTCTGAGTAGTTTTTCCTCCTCTTCCAATTGCTGGTCGAGGTTTAATCGATGAAAATGACGAACACAATCGCTACCAATCGGAAAGAGGCGTTGACCTGTAACGCCGTTAAAGAGTTCGTAAGCGTATTTGATAGCATTTCCACAGACACAATTGCTACGGCCGATACCGTTAAAAATCAAGGAAACTTCATTCCATTCCTTGGTAGCTTGTTCCCAAGTATCAGCTTTTGAAGCCTGTAAAACCGCATCGTGTAGGGATTTTCTAACTGGAAGTGTCATGAGATCTCCTTTCTAGATTATACTTTTACAACTTGAACCTCGTCTTTACCGAGTAAAATCAAGTATTTTTCAATATTTTCAATCAAATAGGCTCGTGATAAAGCCTCTCCGTATAGGGCTAACTGACCACGATAGCGGTCTATGAGTTGACTTGGTTCATCATAGCGGTCTGTCTTGTAGTCGAACAGAATAATTCTGTCCTCATAAAGCAGATAGCCGTCCAAGATTCCACGGACAACAAAGTCTTCTTGACTCTTTTGGTCTCGTTTGAGCATGGAGAAAGGTTGCTCGCGATAAAGATGGTAGGTATTGGCAAGAACTTCCTGACCGAGTGCTGTGTCAAAGAATGCAAGAATTTTCGCAAGATTAATCTTGTCTCTGACAGCTGGGCTGGTTTGAACTTGTTTGAGAGTTTCTGTCAGGCTAGCAAGCGTTGGTCGCTGACTGAGGTCCATTCTCTGCATCAGTTCGTGGGTGGCACTACCAATTTCAGCTCCTGTTACCTTTTCTTTGGTTGAAAAATCTGGCAAATCAAAGTTGATTTTCTTATCTACTGACTGGCCTTGACCTGCAATCTCGACACCTTCCATATCCATAACTGGTTCGTAGAATTTCTTGATTTGACTTGGGGTTTGAACACTAGGAAGTTCAATAGCTGCGCGGTGAAGAGTATTATATACTTCCACTTCTTTCAGCATTTCAAGAGCTTCTTTAATGGTTTCTGACTGACGATTGTCTGCTTGAGAGCTAGCTTGGAGAGGGCTCTTGTTTTCCAATTCTCCTATATCTTCTCTAGTCAACTGGTCTTCGCCAACAAAGCGATAACTAAAGTTGAGATGATCCTTTGCAAACACTTTGCTGATAGCCCAAATCCAATCTTGGAAATTCCTTGCTTGAAGTCTAGTGTTGCTATTTAGTTTTCCATTTTTAGCTGCTGGATATTCCTTGGCTTCCAGCTTTTCACGAGAACCCTTACCGACAAGATAGAGTTTTTTCTCAGCCCTCGTCATGGCAACATACAGCAGACGCATTTGCTCTGAATAGCTTGCTAGCTGTAATTCCTCTTCATTCTGCCTATAGGTCAAGCTAGGAATGGAGAGTTTGATAGTTTTAGGATAGTGATCTTCCACTGCTCCTGTCTCCATTTTGGCAATATATTTGACACCAATACCATTCTGACGACTGAGAATGACCTCTGACATGCTGTCTTGCTTATTAAAGTCTTGATCCATATTGAGGATAAAGACGTAAGGAAACTCCAGTCCTTTACTCTTGTGGATGGTCATGAGATCTACTGCATCTTTTGGTGGTGCGACGGCCACGCTTGCAAGATCGTGCTGGGCTTCCAAAACTTGGTTAATCATACCAATAAAACGTGACAAGCCCTTAAAATTACTCTTTTCAAACTGGTCTGCTCTCAAAGCTAGGGCATAGAGATTGGCCTGTCTAGCAGGACCATTTGGCAAAGCCCCAACATAGTCATAATAAAAACGGTCGTTGTAAATCTTCCAAATCAAGTCATAGAGGGAATGAGTTTTGGCATACAGTCGCCAAGAATCCAAGATATCCATGAATTGGTTTAGTTTCTCAGCTAGAGTGGTGTGAATCAAGTTTTTCTGGCTGCTAGCCAGTTTTTGAGCATTGACCAGTTTCTCATAGAGATTTTCTCGGATTTTATCCTCTGCTTTCTGAAGGGACAAGCGTGCTAACTCGTCCTCATCAAATCCAAACATTGGAGACTTCATAAGGGCAACCAAGGCATAGTCTTGAAGAGGATTGTGAATAACACGAAGGGTGTCTAGCATGACTTGTACTTCTAGAGATTGGAGATAGTTGTTTTGCTCTCCGTCGGTTTTGACAGGAATCCCGTACTCAAACAGAGCAAGTAGAATTTGATCATTACGACTACGACTAGAGGTCAAAAGGGCAATTTCTTTAAAGGCAACACCTTTTTCCTGATGGAGTTTTAGAATCTCCTTAATGACTAAGCGCATCTCACCTGTGAGTTTTGTTTCTGCCTGATTCTCTTCTTCCTCACCTGTGTCATCCTTGTCGTAGAGGAGAAATTCTGCCTTGTTGTCAGGATTTGGAGTCAGTTTGGTATTGGCAAAAACAAGCTGGTGCATGTTATCATAGTTGATTTCGCCGACCTCTTGGTCCATAAGGCGTTCAAAAACATCATTGGTTGCTGACAGCACTTCTGAACTACTACGGAAATTTTCCTTGAGGAGAATGAGCTTGCCCTCATTTGGATTTTGCGCATAGCGTTGGAATTTCTCATTGAAAATCTGCGGGTCTGCCTGACGGAAACGATAGATGGACTGCTTGATATCTCCTACCATAAAGCGATTGTGGCCATTAGACAGCAATTCTAGCATCCGTTCTTGAATATGGTTGGTATCCTGATACTCATCGACCATGACTTCATGGAAGCGCTCCTGATAAGCCTCACGGACTTGCGGAAAATTCTCTAAAATCTCAATAGTGTAATGGCTGATATCAGCGAATTCAAAGGCATTTTCCTGACGTTTGCGTTCACGATAAGCTTCCACAAAATCACTCATGAAAGACTGGAAGGTTTTAGCTAGCTCCCAGGTGTCTTGATGATAACGTTCTTGATAGTCGAGAATGGTTATCTGGTCTGACAGTTGTCCTAATTTAGCAAACTGGGACTTTCTCTCTTCGTTGTAGGCATCCGCCAGGGGCTTCAAATCAGCCTTACGGCTGGCATTAGTCAGAGCTCGGCCGTTTTTCTCTTTCGAAATTGCGACAACACGCGCAAGCACTGCTTGATAAGCCTGACTATCGGACTCCTGATTCAAGGAGCTAATTTCGTCTAGAATCAACTGAACATTTTCTAGATAAGCAGCCTTTGGAAACTCCTTGGCATCATTATCCAGATGATAACGGAAAAAGCTTTCCAAATCCCAAATGGCTTGTTTGATCTGCTCAGTCAGTTTTTCTTTTTCACTGGTAAAATCAGCCTTTTCAAAGCCTTTGAGGAAAGATTCACTTAACCATTTCTGAGGATTACTGGTGGATTGGAGGAAGTCATAAATTTTATAGACTTGCTGGCGCAGCCCTCGTTCATCTTTTCCACGTCCAGCAAAGTTTTTCAGCAAATGACTAAACTTTTCTTTCTGTTTCCCTTGGTAATGGGCTTCAAAGACCTCATGAAAGACTTCGTTTTTTAGAAGAAGTTGCTCGCTTTGGTTTTGTAAAATACGGAAATTAGGTGCAATGTCAAGCAGATAGCCATGTTTACCAAGGAATTTTTGTGTGAAAGAGTCCATGGTTCCGATGGCAGCATTTGGTAGGTCTGCCAACTGGCGTCCCAAGTGTTGTTTGAGGTCAACATCGCTACTTTCTTGGATTTGTTGGCTGATTTTTTTCTCCAAACGTTCCTTAAGCTCTGTAGTAGCCTTAACGGTAAAGGTCGAGATGAAGAGTTGACTGATTTCCACACCACGCGCCAATTGATCTAGAATGCGCTCTGCCATGACAAAAGTCTTCCCAGAACCAGCCGATGCTGAAACCAGGATATTCTGACCAGAAGTGTAGATGGCTTCGATTTGTTCGGCAGTTTTCTTTTGTTCCTTGCTCGAATGCGCTTCTGCTTCTTGCAATTTTTGAATTTCCTTCTCAGTTAAAAAGGGAATGGGCTTCATCGATTCAACTCCTCTCTTATTTTTTCAAACCAAGCTTGCTTGAGTTTTTCTCCGACCAGACGTTTGCCATCAGTTAAGTCCAATTTTTCTAGAAAACGGGCTTGGCCCAAGTGGTAATTAGCCTCAAAGCCTGTAATGGCTTGATGTTGCTGAACATATGGTGCAATACTTCTGCCATTTTCAGTATAAGGGTTAATGGCGAACTGACCTTCTAAAATCTTCTCAGCTGCTTTCTTGTAAAGATAGGCATTGTAGTCCAGTAGGAGCTGGAATTCCTCATCTGTCAGCTGATTGGCCTTGTTTTTATTGTAAAATTCGCCCAAATGACTGCTTTCTTTTTCTAAAAAGAGTCCTTGGTATTTCATAGACTTGCTGGCTTCTACTACTGCACCTGCTAGACTTTTAACGGCCATCAGAGATTGGACTGGTTCAGCCATTTCCAAGTACATAGCGCCGAAAAAGTTCTGCTCCCCTTCTCTTTTTAGTGCAGCTAAGTAAGTTGGCAACTGGGAATTGAGGCCATTAAAGAAATGAGGAAACTGGAACTGAGTCAGACTGGATTTGTAGTCTACCACTCCTATCGCCCCGTCAGCTTTCAAACGGTCAATACGGTCAACCTTGCCTCGTACAAAGACACTGCGTCCATTGTCCAATTGAATAAAGGCCTGCTCTTTTCCACCAAAATTTGACTCTTCTTTGATGGTTTCGATAGCTGGATTATGGCGGAGAATGTGGCCAGTCGTCCGTGCCACATCAAGCAGAACTTCCTTGGTAAACTGGGCTTCCAAACTTTCCTGATAAATTGCTTCAAATTCCCGTTCTTGACTGGTTTCTTGGATAGCCTGTTCCAAACGTTGGTCAAAGGAATCTTCTTCAGGCAACTGCAAGGTACGTTCAAAAATGCGGTGCAAGAAATTCCCGTGACTACGGGCATCAGGACGTAGGCGTAATTCCTCCTGCAAGCCTAGAACATAACGGAGAAAATAACTGTATTCATTGCGATAAAACTCCGTCAAACCAGAGGTAGACAGGTAAAACTCCTGATCAGTAGGATAGAGAGCTTGTAAGGTATCCTTAGCCAACTGCTTACTGCTTGGACTGGTTTGGAGGGCTGGATTTGCAAGGCCGTGCTGGTCTAGTTTTTTACCCATAACACGCGCCAGAACCTTAATAAATGTCAAATCTTGCTCAGTATCACTCGTCTCGCCCTGCTGGTGATAGGCAACCAGACTGGACAAAAGACTGTGATATGATCCCATATCTTCCTTAGACAGCCCTTTGTGATTCATCCTCCTCTCTCTCCGACTAAATCCATAATGGACTAGCTCTTGAAGATAGGCAGATTCCTTACTTTCACTTTCGTTAAAAAGACTCGGAGCCGACAAGACCAACTGCTTGCGAGCAGAATTGACCAAGGAAAGCATAGTGTAGCGATTTTTCTTGAGGTTTTCACTACTGGCAATCAGTAATTGCGCCCCCTCTTCAGTCGCTTGGTTTAGACTTTGTCTTTCTTCGTCTGTCAATAGACTAGTGTTTTGCGCGATTTTTGGTAAATTGTCCTGAGTCAGTCCAATAGCATAAACAAAGTCAGCTGTCAAAGGCGCAATCAAATCGTAACTCTGCACCAGAACGGTGTCCACTGTCGCTGGAATGGTGCGATACTGAGATAGACTCATTCCAGAATGGAGCAAGGCTAGGAAGTCCTCTAGACTAACTTGCGAACCAGCAAAAACAGTTGCAAATTGTTCTAAAACATGGCAGAATGCCTTCCAAACTTCAGTCTGTCTTTCCTGCTCTAGGGCTTCCATGGTGGCTGTTAAGTCTTGCAACTGCTTGGTCACCGCTCCTTCTTTTAGAAAGACATTCCACTTTTGCAAGAGATTTTCAGCCTTTTGTTTTCGACTAGCAAAGAGGGTCTCAAGAGGTGCTACAATCCGCAAACGAAGAGCGTTTAAACGTTCTAAATCAAATTTCCCATGGTAGGATTTGATGAAGGTTTGCTGAAAGGCTGGCAAGCCATTGATACCAAGATAGCGGATATATTGCTCAAATGCGTCAATATCAGACTGACTAAGGTCGGTATACAAACCTGTTCTAAGAAGATTAATCAAATCCTCCTGACGGAAACGATAGCGTTTCAAAGCCAATATAGACTCGACAAACTGTGTCAAGGGATGATGAGCCATGGATTCGCTTCTACCAAGATAGAAAGGAATCTGATACTGGTCAAAAATTGTTTTAAGAGATAACTGATAAGAAGCTACATCCCCCAAGAGAATACGAAAATGCTTGTAGCTCAGGTCTGAGTTCTCATGTAATTTTTGACGAATGCTACGGGCAACTAGCTCCAACTCCTCCTTTTGTGTCAAGCAAGACCAGATTTGCAGGTTTTCACGATCTTTCTCATCGACATCCAAAGCGAGTTCTGAAAAGTCATAAGAAGATTCCAACAAACGAGAGGCCTTGTCAAAACTATCCATCTTCTCATGAGTTTGCGAATAGTCCTGAGCAGGCGTTTGGTATTTAGAGGCTAGATGATGGAGAAACTCCACACTGGCTTGATAGAGATTGCCTTCAGCGAATGGACTGGTATAAGCTTTCTTACTAGCATAAGCCCCAATGACAATTTCAACCCCCTTACCATGAAGTAGGTCCACAATTCGCTCTTCCTCGGCAGAAAAACGGGTAAATCCATCAATAACTAAGGCAATCTGTCTAAAATCACTACTAACTTTGTCATTCTCAATAGCCTCAATCAAATGGGACAACTGACTTCCCTGAGCCAACTGTCCCTGATTGAGATAGGCCGTTACTTTCTCAAAAATCAAGAGTAAGTCTGCTCGCTTGTCCTCATCCGTCAAACTCTCCAAGTCCAAAAAACTCATTTGAGCAGTCGTCATCTCGTGATAAAGATCAATCAACAGCTGGATAAACTGAGGATCCTGCTTAATCGCACCATAAACACGTAAATCCTTAGAATCAAGTTTGGCCAGGCATTTGTAAAAGGCCATCCCAAGACCGATGTCATCTAGACTTGTCTTAGCTGGCAAATCATTCAAAATCAGGTAACGAGCCATTTGAGCAAAGCGCGTGACGGTAATCGCAAAAGAAGCCTGCTGGGACAAGCATTCCAGCACGGCGCGTTCCTTTTCAAAAGAAAGAGAGTTAGGAGCGATGTAGAAGACCCGCTTGCCCACAGCAACTAGCTCCTCCGCCTCTCTGGTTAGAATTTCTGTCAAAGAAGTCCGAATATCAGTATAAAGTAATTTCATCTCTGCCTCGTTGGAATTTTTCATTACCTTATATTATACCATGATTAGCCCGAAGATTCCTCCTCCTTTCCTCCAAAATATGCTATAATAATACCAAAAGATAAAGAAGGAAGTCTTATGATTAAACTACTAGCCTTGGATATGGACGGAACCCTCCTCAATGAAGCCAAGGAAATTCCACAAGCTCACATCACTGCTATTCACCAAGCTATTGAAAAAGGTGTCAAACTGGTTCTCTGTACGGGTCGCCCGCTTTTTGGTGTCCTTCCCTACTATCAAAAACTGGATCTTGACCTTCAGAATGAGTATGTGATTGTTAACAACGGTTGTTCAACTCACCAGACAAGTGACTGGGGATTAGTTGACTGGCAAGAACTTAGTCCAGCAGACATCGAATACCTCTATGACCTAGCTGAAAAAAGTGATGTTCAGTTGACTCTTTTTGATGAGGAGCATTATTTTGTCCTCGGTGGTAAGCCTAATGAAATCATTCAAAATGATGCTAAACTAGTCTTTTCAGACCTGACTGAAATTTCTCTTGAGGAAGCGACTAGTGGTAAGTACCGGATGTTCCAAGGGATGTTTTTGGGTACAGAGAGTCAAACAGACGATTTTGAAGAGCGTTTTGCTACAGAACTCTGTCAACGATTTAGTGGAGTTCGTTCGCAGCCTGTCATTTATGAAGCTATGCCACTTGGTACGACAAAGGCTACTGCTCTTTCTCGACTAGCAGATATTTTGAAGATTGAGCCGTCAGAAATTATGGCCATGGGCGATGCTAATAACGATATCGAAATGCTCCAGTTTGCAGGCCTTGGTATTGCTATGGGAAATGCCAGCGATTATGTCAAATCTCTTGCGGATGCCGTTACAGCCAGCAATGAAGAAGACGGTGTTGCGCGTGCCATTGAGAAATATATTTTATAATTAAGAAGCCCAGTTCGTGTCAACTGGGTTTTGATATTTAAGAATTCCTAAAACTTTAGAAACTCTTTAGAAATGCTTGAGCTTTCTTTGATTTCTATGCTTTATACTAAAATTATCAAAATAAATCAAAAGGAGAGAATCATGAAAACAGTACTTGACATTCATGGATTGTCCAAAAACTTTGACAAACAAGCTATTCTTCAGGATCTTCATCTAACGATAAGAGAAGGAGATATTTATGGACTTATCGGAAAGAACGGAGCTGGGAAAACCACCTTGATAAAAATCATTACGCAACTACTGTTTGCGGATAAAGGGACTGTTTCCCTCTTCTCTAGCCAAACGGAAAATGAGTGGACCAAGGCCCTATCTCGAGTAGGTTCTGTTATCGAATCACCTGTAGCTCATAATCACTTAACAGCCTATCAAAATCTGAAATATTACTGTATGATTCGTCATATTCCAAATGCTGATCAAGTCATTCGAGAAACGCTGGACTATGTAGGCTTGTCAGATACAGGTAAAAAAGTCTTTCGAGATTTCTCTCTTGGAATGAAGCAAAGACTTGGCATCGCCATTGCCCTTCTCTCCAAACCAGACTTCCTGATCTTAGATGAACCTATCAACGGACTTGACCCAATTGGTATCAAAGAATTTCGTCTGATGATTCAACGGCTCAATCAAGAAAAAGGAATCACCATTCTCATCTCTAGCCATATCTTGTCAGAACTCTATCTCCTAGCAAATCGCTTTGGTATTTTAGATCAAGGAAAGATTATCCGTGAAATCAGCAAAGCTGAATTTGAAACACTGAGTGAGGATTATATTGTGCTTAAGACAGCTGATAAAGAGAAAGCTTGCCAAGTATTGAAAGAACAAATCCAGCTCCAGTTCAAGGTTGTTAATTCAGAAAACGAAATCCACATTTTTGGTCAGGAACAAGATGTCAAACAGATTCTCAAGGAATTAACCTTGGCAGATGTTGCCATTGACGAGATTTACTATGCCCGTCAAAACCTAGAAGAATACTTCACTCAATTGGTCCAATAGGAGGAAAATCATGATACATACCATTCAAGCAGACTTTTACCGTCTTTTCCGTTCCAAAGGATTCTGGATTACAGAGGTCATTCTCTTTGTACTCATGTTAATGGGGGCTATTTTTGGAGCTACTGGTCATCTGATGGCAATCAATACAGAAGAACCAGAAATTCCAACCCATGGTTGGGACGGTGTACAGGCACTTATTAACGCATCTAGTCAAGGTTCAAACCTCGTTTTTCTCTGTATCGTCCTAGCCTGCCTCGTTCTTGGAGTTGATTTAATCGGCAAACTCTATAAAAATAATTTAACAGTGGGTGTTTCTCGCGCCGAGTTTTTCCTTGCCAAAGCCTTTGTATTGACTTGTATTGCACTTTTGCAACTCATCATCGGTCTCGTGATTGCCTTTATTCCAGCAACTATCTTAAATGGATTTGGAACTATGCCTGATGGCTTTATTGGCAATCTACTGATAACCATTTCCCTTCAATTCCTTTGCCTCCTTGCTTGGCTTTCCATTGTTTCCTTCATCCTCTATGTTAGTCATTCTTATCTTGCAGTATTTATTGGATATTTGGTCAGCTCTATCTTACTTTCTATGCCAGTGCTCATCTTCCCAAGTATCAAAATTTTGCCATATTTATCATTGCAGTTTTTCTATGCTATGACTGCTAATAGTGAATCCATTTTCTATACACTTATAGTTACCTTAGCTGTTATTGTAATCTTTAATCTAAGTGGACTGACAGTTTTCAAAAAGAAAAGTCTATAAAAAAATGACCTCCTCTAGCTACAGAGGAGGTTTATTCGTTAAAAGTAAATGAAAACCGACAACCATTGCCCATCTGTGCCTAGTTTCATCTCTGCACCGAGAAGATGGCATAATTCCTCAGTGATATAAAGTCCTAAACCAGAGGATTCTTCAGTGTCTGATAGATTTTCAGAATAAAAACGGTTGCTGAGATTTTCTATTTTTTTAATGGGCTGTTTGACAAGATTTGCAATCTCTAAGACAAGTTGTTCCTTTTCCTTTTTCAAAGATAGACGCGCTTCTTCCTTGCCATGCTTGAGGACATTTCCAAGCAGATTTTGTAAAATTCGATCCAGCAACTCTTCATCAGTCCTCATTTTCAGACCAACTTCGACCTTAAAATCAAGCGTGATATTTGCCACTTGAAAAACATCATAATAAGCCAGAGTTTTTTTGGTGATAAAAGCTGAAAGATCCACTTCTTCCAGTTTCGGTTTGACAGCTCCTTCCATCAAACGACGATATTCTAGAAGAGCCTCCAAACGTTTGGAAACTAAATCAAGATGCTGGGATATTTTTTGTAAGGTTTCTGATTTGTCTTCAGGATTTTTTATCAATTGTTGGGTGTAGCCTGACGCGATAGTCAGAGGGGTCCGAATATCATGGGCGATATTGCTGATGGCCATATCCAGAGTCTGCTTTTCCCTTTTCATCACCAACCGAGATTGTTCTACTTCCTGAAATAAATTCTCAATCTGCTGGTAGAGATGTAAAAAATGTTTGGAAAAAATGCTGACTCCGACTCTTTTCATACTACCCGTGAGAATCTTGTCTTCAATCTGTTGACTCAGGTTTTTAAGTGCTAGATGGTAGCGAATCAATGCAATCGATAAAATAATTAAGAGTACCAGTAGGATAAAGATTATCATGTAGGTCATTGCTTGTCTCCTTTTAATCTTACCCCAACTCCCCAAATGGTTTCAATATATTCTTGATTTGGGTCAAGCTGGTTTAATTTTTTACGAAGATTACTCAAATGCGTATTGAGGGTATTATCTCCAGGTAGGTAGCTATCCTCCCAGACCAATTCATAAAGTTCTTCCTTGGTGAAAATTTTCTTAGGATGTTTGAGGAGAGTTTGGAGAATCAAGCATTCTTTCTTGGCAAGGCGAATCGTTTCCTGGTTATTTTTGATTTCAAAACTTTCTGCATCAAACTGGATATTTTTCAAGTTTTGTGGCAGATTTTCAGTTTTTACAATTTCCACAGGCTGTTTTTCTGCACTTTGGCGTAGTTGAACAGTAACTCTAGCAAAGACTTCGTCCAAATCAAAAGGTTTCACTATGTAATCATTGGCACCGTCTAAAAGGTATTGGCTGATAAGTTTTTTATCGCTCAAAGCCGTTAGCATAATGACTGGAATTTGACTTTGTTCCCTGATAGCTTTTAAAACCTGATCACCATTTTTCCCAGGAAGCATGATATCTAGCAAAACGAGTTCAATCCCACCTTGGTCAAAACGCATGATGCCTTCAGTTCCTGAAAAGGCTTGAATCACTTCATGCTCCTCAGTAAGAAGTGTTCGCAAAATCTCTTGAATGTCACTATTGTCTTCAATAACCAATATCCTAGCCATAAATACCAACCTTTCTGCAACTATTATAGCACGTTTTATTGATAAAGCTTAAACAGAAAAGCTTTTTCCTATTTTTCATTAGAATCGTGTTCATTAAAATCGTGCAACTTTTTTCAGATTGTTTTAAAAGATTGTATTTCTTATATTTTTTCTTTATACTGGATAAAAAGGAGTATAATATGTCAGAAACAAATCACGAAATTGATTCAAACTTTGCAGGGCGTTTAAATATCCTGCGTGCTGGTGTTCTTGGTGCCAATGATGGAATTATTTCCATTGCTGGTGTGGTTATCGGGGTTGCTAGTGCTACGAGTAATATCTGGATTATCTTTTTATAAGGATTTGCAGCTATCTTAGCTGGTGCCTTTTCGATGGCTGGTGGAGAATATGTATCTGTTTCAACTCAAAAAGATACCGAGGAAGCAGCCGTTGCGCGTGAGCAAGTCTTGCTAGACCAAGATATGGAACTAGCCAAAAAGTCTCTCTATGCAGCCTATATCCAAAATGGAGAATGTGAAACCTCTGCTCAACTCTTGACCAACAAAGCCTTTTTAAATAATCCGCTCAAGGCTTTGGTAGAGGAAAAATATGGGATAGAGTATGAAGAGTTTACCAATCCATGGCATGCTGCTATCTCTAGCTTTATTTCTTTTTTCCTTGGAAGCTTACCACCCATGCTTTCAATTACCATTTTCCCAAGTGAATACCGCATCCCTGCTACCGTCCTTATCGTCGGTGTGGCCCTTCTTCTCACTGGTTACACTAGTGCCAAACTTGGAAAAGCCCCAACCAAAACGGCTATGATTCGGAACCTCGCTATTGGCCTCTTGACCATGGGAGTTACCTACTTACTCGGCCAACTTTTCAGCATTTAGAACATAAGAAATACCTCGATTTTGAAGTCGAGGTATCTTTTTTTTACATTTGGACAATCTTGCGATAGCTTCTTGAAGTAATCATGAAAATCAGCACATAGGCGATGAGGAAGATAGCGCAGATAGACAAGGTCACAATCAACATCATAGTCGTATCTATTACACCAATCACTTTTAAAATCAGGCTAAGCATATGGTAGGCAAAGGCTAGATGTATGAAGGCAAAAAGCAAAGGAAGGAAGAAAACAGTTAAAACCTGTTTGTTGATGGTTTGCTTGATTTGCTTTTGATCTAAACCGACTTTCTGCAAGATAATAAAGCGTTCACGGTCTTCGTAGCCTTCAGAAATTTGTTTGTAGTAAATGACCAGAACAGTTCCGACCATAAAGATAATGGATAGGAAAATACCGATAAAGAAGACACCACCAAAGAGGGCACTCATCTGAGAACTAGCATCTGCTAGATTGCTACCGTAAACATAGCTACCTTCCGTGTTTAATTGAGCATTAAACTGATCGAGGTATTTATCATACTCGTCAGCGACCTTGAGTTGTTCTTCTTCGCTGGTATTTACATTCATGCCTCCGTAAAACTGATTATAGATAGCCGAATCTGGGAATTGGTCCAAAAAGGCTTGTAAATCAGGAACAACAAGGTAATTGTAATCAGCAGTCAAAATATTAAACTGATTTGGAACATGGTTTACAATGAAATCTTTAGTAAATTCTTCTTTGACAGAAAATTGATGATCATTTAGAGTTAGTACTTTCTGTCCTTTCAGTCCGTCATTTTTGGCAAAGAGACCGACCTCATTTCCTGATAGAGACAGTTTTTGACCAGTCATATTTTCATAATCTTTTTGGTCAAATACCATGAAAACTGTTTTTGGTTGGACACGGTTTTGTCCTTTTTCAAAAATAGTTAACTTGGTTCCTTCTTGATTCGCAACAGCAAAGTAAGTGTAACGAAGCACTTCTTTCTCTTTAATCTTATAACCTTTGTCACTTGCAAACTGGCTCAAGAGTTTGTCCAAATCTTCTTTTTCAACATTTTGTCCTGAAACCCCAAAATCATGAGGATTTAGAACTTTTTTAAAGGATTCTGCGGAATTGAAAATGCTTGTCGCTGCTGACATGGTTACCAAAACCATTGTTGACAAGATAGCGATAGTTGCTAGTCCAACCGCATTTTTCTTCATACGAAAAATCAGGTTGGAAACAGATATGAGGTTATTAGGTTGGTAATAATATTTCTTGTTTTTCTTCAAGATTTGAAGGAAAACGGTAATCCCTGCATTGAACAAGAGATAGGTTCCAAAGATAACCAGCAAAACAGCTAAGAAGAAGGTTGTTAGGGCTGTAAGAGGATCTTTTACTGTAAGGGCAAGATAGTAGCCAATTCCTAAACTAATCGAACCAAGAATCGTTTGGAGAGGTAGAAAGCGACCTCTTTTCTCTCCGCTTGCTTTCTCACGCGAGAGCTGGAGGGCATTCATACGGGCGATTCGAAGGGCATTCAGGAACATGAGGCCTAGGAAAATCAATCCAAAGACAACAAGTACTGCAATGACAACATTCATTTGGAAGGTAGCGACCAGCTCAACCTTCAATTTCATTAGTTTGAGTAAAAAGGCGAAAATTAACTTGTCAAACAAGGCTCCAATACCGATACCCGCTCCAACAGTTAGAATCCCAAATAGCACTAACTCCTTAAAGGTCATACTGATCAGGTGACGTTTCTCCAAGCCCAACATGCCATAAATTCCCAGTTCCTTGGACCGGTTTTTCATAACAAAACTATTGGCGTAAAGGACGATAATAGCTGACGCAAGGGTGACGACAAACATACCAAATCCAAGTGTGGCCTGAATGGTTGTTCCTCCACGGATTTCAGCAATCTTGGGATTGAAAGTTAGAGAGTAAAAGAGATAGGTGACAGTGACTGCCAAAAGAACAGCCAGCGCAAAAGGATAGTAGAGTTTGCGGTTTTTAATCAAGTTCGATACCGCTAACTTATTGGTTAATCGAAACATACTAATTCACCTCGCTTGCCATGACAGTCAAGGTATCAGAAATTTCTTGGAACATCTGACGCTCTGTCTTCTCTCCACGGTAGATTTGGTTGTAAAGAATTCCGTCTTTGATAAAGAGTACACGTTTAGCTCTGCTAGCTGCTGCTGTTGAGTGGGTTACCATAAGAATGGTTTGGCCACGCTCATTGATTTCATCAAAGACATCAAGTAAGGCTGCAGATGACTTGGAATCAAGGGCTCCTGTTGGCTCATCCGCAAGGAGAATTTCAGGTTCTGTGATGATGGCGCGTGCTACTGCTACACGCTGTTTCTGACCACCAGAAATCTCGTAAGGGTACTTCTCTTGCAATTGATTGATACCTAGATTCTCAGCAGTCACCACCAATTTTTTCATCATCTCCGTAATGGGTCTTCTTGACAAGACAAGGGGAAGCAAGATATTGTCCTTAACAGATAGGGTATCTAACAAGTTAAAGTCTTGGAAGACGAAGCCCAGCTTTTCACGACGGAAGCTAGAAGCCTGTGAATTTTTAATGGTTGCGGTGTCAGTTCCGTTCAGGTAAACTTGTCCACGAGTTGGTTTATCCAGCATAGCTAGGATATTGAGAAGAGTTGATTTACCAGAACCAGACTCACCCATGATGGCAACGTAGTCACCCTTTTCCACGGTAAAGTGAATATCCTTGAGGGCCTCTACTTGGTTGCCCTGAAAACGAGTTTTATAAATTTTTTGAACGTGCTTTACATCTAAAAGTGTCATGAGAATCTCCTTTCTTAATATCCCATCAAATGAAATGTTGCTTGCATCATAGCGCATCCCAGCTGAACGCGCTCGATATCTTTGTGGCTTGGTTTTCTTGTTTTCTTATGTAAGTTTTGTTTCATGATGTTACTCCTTTATTCTTTATGAGTCTAGTTTACATCAAAAAAAGACCGCTTGCCATAACCTAACCTTACAAAAAGGACTTTAATCTTACATTTTTGTAAGATTGGGGGAAATGTAGACATTTTATTAAAAATATTTTACCATAAAAAGAAAGTAAGAAGAAAACCCTTGCGGATACAAGGGTTCAAAAATTTTAAAATAGATTAGTCGAATTCATAGACTAACAGTAAAATAACTGTTTCTACCTCACCAAAACCAGCCTTCATTGTCGTCAATTGCTTGTGCTTCTTTGCGTTTTCGTGGGCCTGTTCCGTACATTTCTGCTTCGATTTCTTCTTTGGTTGGCATGATAGAAGCTAGGATGATATAGATAATCACACCAAGTCCAAAGTTTGCGACTGTAAAAATGGCAAACAAGAAACGAACAAGGGTAACATCAAAGTTCCATTTGTCTGCTAGACCTGCCAGAACTCCTGAAATCATGCGATTTCGTCTCATTTTATAAAATTTACTGTTCATGGTATTACCTCTTTCTACTAGGTTAGACTTAGTATATCATGGGTAGGCTCGGCTTTCATCAGTCCTCAGGCTGATTTATCAGTAGCAATTTACCTCGACAAAGTCCACAGCGATAGCGTTTGGTATCAATCCTCCGCTTGCGCTGATAAGTTTGCTGGCAGGATTGGCAACGATAGAGCTTGATTGGCTTGGAGTTGCTATTGGGCAAGGTTGGCACAAAGCGTAACCCATCCACCGCTTTCAACAGTTCCTTAAAATCCCGATCTTTATGTTGATAGCCCTTCCCTTGAAAATAGAGGTGATAATGACATAGTTCATGTCGGACAATTTTCCTAAAAACGTCTAAACCAAGTTCCTGATAAACCTTAGGATTAAAATCCAAATGCCCATCTTTGGGAAAAAATCGCCCACCTGTCGAACGTAGACGAGAATTCCACTGGGCTTGATGGATAAAAGGTCTGCCGAAGTCTTCTAGTGAAACCTGCTTAACGTAATCAGTCAGTTTCATTTGGAGCGAGGAGCGACAGATTGACTTTTTCACGTTCAGTATCAATTTTCTTAACCCAGACTGTCACCAAATCACCAACAGATACCACTTGGCTGGGATGTTTGATAAATTTGCGACTCATGTGGGAAATATGAATCAAACCGTCCTCATGAATCCCAATATCAACGAAGGCACCGAAATCAACGACGTTACGCACCACACCTTCTAGCTTCTGGCCGACAACAAGATCCTTGATATCCAGTACATCTTGACGGAGAACTGGAGCATCAAAGGAATCACGGAAATCTCGACCTGGTTTGAGAAGGTCTGCAATGATATCTTTAAGAGTTTCTGGACCAAGGTCTAGCTCTTGCGCTATTTCCTTGACTGAAAGGGACTTGAGTTTACTTTGGGCTTCTTCATTCAGATCCTTGATATCCAAGCGTTTGAAGAGTTCCTTAACAGCAGCGTAATTTTCTGGGTGAACTCCTGTATTATCAAGGATATTGCTACTTTCAGGAATACGAAGGAAACCAGCTGCCTGCTCAAAGGCCTTGGCTCCCAGACGAGGAACTTTCTTGATTTGGGCGCGTGAAGTGATTTTTCCTTCTTCTTCACGGTATTTGACGATATTTTCAGAGATGGTTTTATTGAGTCCAGCTACGTGGGAAAGAAGAGCTGGGCTGGCCGTATTGACATTGACACCGACTTGGTTTACCACTGTATCCACGACAAAATCCAGACTTTCAGATAGTTTCTTCTGGCTGACATCATGCTGGTATTGGCCGACACCAATTGACTTAGGATCGATTTTGACCAATTCCGCAAGAGGATCTTGCAAACGACGGGCGATAGAAATAGCAGAGCGTTTTTCAACAGTCAAGTCTGGGAACTCCTGACGAGCAAGTTCACTGGCAGAGTATACAGAAGCACCACTTTCATTGACGATAACATAGCTGACCTCAGGAAAATCTTTCAGAACTTCCGCCACAAAGGCTTCACTTTCACGACTGGCCGTTCCGTTTCCGATGGCAATAATTTCCACGCCGTATTGACCAATCAAGTCTACCAAATCTTTCTTGGCTTCTTCTATTTGACGAGCTGATGCTGGCTTGACAGGATAAATGACCTGAGTTGTCAGCATTTTTCCTGTTGCATCCACGACAGCTAGCTTGGCACCTGTACGAAAGGCAGGGTCAAATCCAAGAACCACGCGCCCTTTCAGCGGAGCAACCAAGAGAAGATTGCGCAGGTTGTCAGAAAAGAGTTGGATAGCTCCTTCTTCTGCTTTTTCAGTCAATTCTGTACGAATACGGCGCTCAATAGCAGGCAAGACTTTTTTCTTAACGGATTGCTGAACCACTTCATCAATATAGGCATTTTTGACCTTGAAACGAGCAGCAAAGAAGGCAAGAATACGGTCCGTCGCATGTTCAAAACCGACCTTCAAGACACCTAGCTTCTCCCCACGATTGAGGGCTAAGGTACGATAGCCCTGCATATTTCCAACTGTCTCTGAAAAATCATAATAAATCTGAAAAACCTGCTTTTCATCAAGACTTTCATCCTTGACTTGGGAAGTAAGTTTAGAGTGTCTCAGCACTTCCTGATAAGTCATGGAACGCAAGGTCACATCTTCTGACAAGGCTTCGACCAAAATGTCAACTGCACCGGCCAAGGCTTCCTTACCAGTCGCAAATCCTTCACAGACAAACTTCTCAGCCTCTTTCTCTAAGCCTGCTACATTCTGCAAAATCAAGCGCGCAAGCGGAAAGAGGCCCGCTTCACGAGCAATGGTTGCCTTGGTCCGACGTTTTTCCTTGTAAGGAAGGTAGAGTTCTTCAACGTCTGCTAATTTTTCAGCAGCTAAGATAGCTTCTTCCAACTCCTTTGTCAACTTGCCTTGCTCTTGAATCTTAGCTAAAACAGCTTCCTTACGGTCGTTGAGGTTGGTCAGACTTTTATCCAAGTCAATAATGGCCTTAATCGCCACCTCATCCAAACTACCAGTCATATCCTTGCGATAACGCGCAATAAAGGGAATAGTCGCCCCTTCAGCTGTCAAACTTAGAACGGTATCGATTTGCTTTAAAGTCACTCCCAAATCCTGAGAGATTTTTTCATATTTTTTATCCATGAATCTATTATACCACAAGCTGGAAGGCTTTCTCCAATCCTTTTCAACTATCGAAAACAAATTAAAAAACGCCCTTTTCCTTAAAATAATAGTATAATAGAGATAGAATTTAGAATCGAGGTGCACCTATGGCTGTAAAATTTACAAAAACTGATGACTTGGACAAGATGTTTGAGGAGTTTGCTAAACTCCCTGATTTGAAACAAGTCACTTTCCCTGATGACAAAGAGAAAAAAGCCAAAGCAGAAAAGAAAAACTAGATGACTGCTTTTCAACAACTCCCATCTAGTGTGCTTCAGACTGGGGCGATTTTCCTCTCCATTATCATTGAAGCCCTCCCCTTCGTTCTGATAGGAAGTATTGTCTCAGGACTGATTGAGGTCTATATCACACCTGACAAGGTTTATCATTTTCTCCCTCGAAATCGTTGGGGGAGAATCTTTTTTGGCACCTTCGTCGGGATACTTTTTCCCTCTTGTGAATGTGGAATCGTCCCCATTATCAATCGTTTTCTGGAAAAGAAGGTTCCCAGTTACACGGCCGTTCCCTTTCTTGTGACAGCACCTGTTATCAATCCCATTGTACTTTTTGCGACCTATTCTGCCTTTGGTAACTCCTTCCATATCGCCCTGTTACGAGCTCTGGGTTCCATTCTTGTAGCTGTGATACTTGGGATTTTTCTGGGATTTTTCTGGCAAGAATCGATTCAAAAAGAAAATCGGTTGGCCTGTCATGAGCATGATTTTTCTCATTTGAGTCCTGCAAAAAAAGTTTTTCAGGTCTTTGTGCAAGCCATTGATGAATTTTTTGATACGGGACGTTATTTGGTATTCGGATGTCTCTTTGCCTCTGTTATACAGGTTTATGTTCCGACTCGGATTCTGACCTCTATTAGTGCGACCCCTCTTTTTGCCATCTTGCTCTTGATGCTTTTGGCCTTTCTTCTTTCGCTCTGTAGTGAAGCAGATGCCTTTATTGGAGCTTCTCTTCTCTCAAGTTTCGGTTTGGCCCCAGTTCTGGCCTTTCTGGTCATTGGCCCAATGCTGGATATCAAAAATATTCTCATGATGAAAAATTACTTGAAGACACAATTTATCAGTCACTTCATAACGATTGTGACACTCGTTGTCTTAGTCTATTCTCTCTTGATTGGAGTCATCCTATGATTCGATTTTTAGTTTTAGCTGGCTATTTTGAACTGACCATCTACCTCCATTTGTCGGGCAAATTAAACCAATACATCAACATGCACTATTCCTATCTGGCCTATATTTCCATGGTGCTTTCCTTTATATTGGCAATTGTTCAATTGTATATCTGGATGAAGCAAGTTAAAACCCACAGTCATCTGAACAATCGATTGGCGAAGGTGACGAGTATTGCTCTTCTGGCTATTCCACTTGTCGTCGGCTTAACTTTTCCAACTGTTAGCTTGGATTCTCAGACCGTTTCTGCCAAAGGCTATCACTTCCCCTTATCAGAAGGCACGGATCAAGCCATTCAGACAAGTGAAGGAACGACAAGCCAATATTTGAAACCAGATACCAGTTCTTATTTTTCAAAATCAGCTTATGAAAAGGAAATGCGAACTGCGGCGGATAAATACTTGTCCCAAGATAGTATTCAGATCACTAATGAAAACTATATGGAAGTCATGGAGGCTATCTACGACTATCCAGATGAGTTTGAGGGTAAGACAGTCCAGTTCACAGGCTTTGTCTATAACGACCCCAGTCATGCCAATAGCCAATTTTTGTTCCGCTTTGGCATTATTCACTGTATCGCAGATTCAGGTGTCTATGGATTGCTGACCAAGGGAAATACCCGTCAGTATGAGGACAACACTTGGATTACTGCCAAAGGAAAACTGGTCAATCACTACCATAAAGAACTCAAACAAAACCTCCCAACCTTGGAAATCGATAGCTTTACAAAAGTCGATAAACCAGAAAATCCTTATGTGTATCGCGTGTTTTAAAAAACGAGATAAAAACATAAAAAACAAAACGAACAAGTTCTCTTCTGAATGACAGAAAAAGAGCCTGTTCGTTTTTGGTTATATGACATGTAAGAAGATGCAGAAAATTCTCACCCATCAATAAAAAGAGACAATATTCGTTTCTGCATTACAGATGTCTATTATTGTCTCTTTATTTATTTTTATACTTACAATACTTAAATATTTGAGCTTAATTTTTTCCATTAATTCTAAACGAATGTTCAGAAATCCACTTGGAGTAAGTAGTTAAGCTTTCATCTGTTAAGGATTCTACTGCGATGGTTACACACATTTTCACTGCTTCTTCTACCGTTACAGAAAAACGATAGCCGTTTAATTGTAAAAATTTGACCAAAACGAAGAAAGCAGTTCTTTTATTAGCATTAGCAAAAACATGCTTCTTTATCAATTGGACAAATAGTATCGTTGCTTTATCAAAAATTGTTGGATAAAGAGGCTTCCCAAAGACAAATTGTTCTGGTAAATTGACAATCATATTTAAGGCAGAAGGACTAACTGTTTGAATTTTCTCATTTGGAGAATACCGTTGAATTGCTAAAGCATTTATTTTTTCAATTTGCTTTTCTGTTAGATAGATAGTCATTTTTCCACCAAAGCTTTGAAAACATCGTCGTATTCGTCAAATATTTTATCTAAATTTAAGTCAAAGGCATCATCAGATACATAAGAAACCTGCTGATCCAATTCTTCAGGAGTAAAGATAATCTCACCACTGGCTAACAATTTCGCTTCGTATTTAACACCACTTGGAATATTAAATTCACTTGGAATCGTAATGGTGATTGAATTTCCTTGTTTTCTTGTTTTTACTACCATCTGATTTCCTCCTTTGTCATATTATAACAAATCATTACGGTAATTACAATGGCAGAATAATTAGATATCGTAACAATATCTATCAGAGTAAATAAATACTATGGTTCTGAAACGTTATTAATGCCACTATTTTAACAGGTTTTGAAGCTTTTGCCATTCAAGCAATACAAGTAGCTCATAGAGAATAAGAGAACCACTCATTAATCATACTAGCGATTTCTTTGGGTGCTTCAGTATAAAGCTCATGGCCAAAGTTCTCTAGAAGAATAGTATCAAAATAGTCTGGCAATTCTTTTAGGGCTTCCTCTCTCCATGTAGCTTCATTAGGATAGCGAGGACTGATAAACAAGGTATCACCCACTTCTCTCTTAAAAGCTTGTATCTTCCTCCGTAGGAGGAGTATCGCTTCTATATTTTCATAATTTATAGCTAACTCATATCTATTATACTGCGCATTCCAGTGATAGGACTGCCTTACGGCTTTCTCCATATTTTCTGACCAATGCTTTGCTTCAGATTTTTCTTTAGAAATAAGAAGAGCTAAGTCTGAAACGACTTGAGATTCGATATAGTTTTTAGCTTCCTCTAACTCTGCATCTAAAGGTAAAATCTTATCTAAATCTAGATAGCCACCATCCAAAAGAATTAGTTTTTTCACTTCATAAAATTCCGATGCGAGATAACGAGCTAAATCTCCTCCAAGAGAATGGCCTATCAGACAAATAGATTCTTCCTCTTCTATCGATTTTTTAAACCATGATTTCAATTCTGTTTCATCTCGAAGATGTTTTTCATATGGATTCAGAAAATAGACCTGTGAATCTAGCTCTTGAAGAAAATCCTTGCTATGATAGACATTGCTTCCCAAACCGCCAATAAAATATTTTTTCATTCTCTACTTAATACTATGCTTATTCATCTTTTGTTCAAAGATAGTTGTGATAATCTGACGTAATTCTTCGCGTTCTTTTTCTGGAATTTCGCCACTTGTTTGAGCTGCAGCATAGAGTTCAGGGTGTTCAATTGAAATGCGTTTAATCGTACGTGTCGTAGCGTGTTTTCTGACGAAAAATGGGATTCGCTTAATCAAATCTTGTGGTACTAGTGCAAGAATTTTCTCAGCAGTTTCCTTGTCACTAATCTTAGATGTCGTAAGTCCCTTCTTAATCATTTCCTGTTCTTTTTCTGTAAAATCTTTTAATTCCATTCGATTGGTCCTCCTATGTTCACTAAGTTAAATTATATACCAATTGTAGCAAGACGACAAATAGTCTGTTTGTAAAATGCTCTCTATCCTACAATTTTCCTGTCACTCTTAATTGCTCTTTAATAAAAAATCACAAACCCTTTTGGAGAAATCACAAGCTTATTCTCAGATTCTTGGCAATTGCTTGCTAGTGCTACTGTTTCTTTTTCTAAAAGATACTCTTCTCTTGATTGGTTAAAGATGGCTTTAAGGACCTGGTCTTGGTATTTCCACTCCAAGACAACTACATCTTGTTTGATTTCTTTTAGGCTGTACTTGCCATGCTGAATGGTTGCTGACGCATGTTTGCGAATCTTGATTAGCTTCTTCATAAAGTTCAGCATATCATTATCACTTGATACGCGTTCCCAAGGCATACAACGACGACAATCTGGGTCTGGTCCTCCGGTTAAAGCTAACTCGGTTCCGTAATAAATGCAGGGTGTTCCTTTTTGTAAAAAGAGAAAGGCTAGGGCTGATTTAACTAGTTGAACGTCTTCATTTGCCGTCCACAAGATTCGCTCTGTATCATGCGAATCCAAGAGATTAAACATAACCTCTGAAATTTGCTGCTTGTAATACATAGATTGGCCATTGATTTCATCTATGAATTGGTCTGTCTTCTTAACATCTCGTAAAAAATAGTCTTTGATGCTATCGGATAAAGGATAATTCATAACCGCATGGAACTCATCTCCATTTAGCCAAGGCTGAGCCGTATGCCAGACTTCTCCTAAAATATAAAGATCAGGCTTTTTAGCTAAAACAGCCTTGCGAAAATCTTTCCAAAACTGATGGTCGATCTCATTAGCCACATCCAAACGCCAAGCATCAATATCAAACTCTCCAATCCAATAAGTCGCAACCTTTAAAAGATAGTCCTTGACCTCTGGATTGGCTGTATTTAGCTTAGGCATATAGTCCTCGAAACCAAAAGCATGATAGGGTAAGTCTCTTTTATTAACTAGTTTTTCAGTCGTCACTGGGAATTGTTGTATATGGAACCAATCTTTATAAACAGATTGCTCTCCATTTTTGACAACATCTTGCCATTGAGGCGATTGTGAACCAATATGGTTAAATACAGCATCCAGCATGATTTTCATACCACGCTGATGCGCTTGCTCGACCAGCTCTCGAAAGGTCTCCTTGTCTCCAAAATGACGGTCAATTTCAAAGTAATCTGTCGTATTGTATTTATGATTGCTCGTAGATTCAAAGATAGGACAAAGATAAAGTCCAGTAATGCCTAAGTCTTGCAAGTAATCCAGATGGTCAATAATCCCCCGTAAATCACCACCAAAGAAATCATCACTCTGAGGTGTGATAGATGAATCCCAGTCTAATGACCCTTCTGGGTTTAATCGAGCATTTCCATTAGCAAATCTCTCAGGAAATATCTGATACCATACCGTATTTGAAACCCAGTCAGGAACCTTGCAGGCATCAAACTCATGAAGATAGGGCAACTTAAATCCATTCCCAATAGCATGGAGATTTTCTAGAGAATTTTCGACACAACCTTTATCACCATACAAAATACTTTGACCTCCTGTATCCTTGAGTTCAAAGAGATACTGGATACGTGCATAATCAACTTTGACTTCAGCCTGCCAATAATCAAATAAGGCATCAGAGGTTATCTTGGCCATTTCTTTTGTATCCTGATAAAACTCCTCCATAAAGATAAAAGGGTCACCATAATGCAAATTGATGCTTTCAATATCCCCTTTCTTAGTCCGAATCCGAATATGAATCATCTTATTCTTATAAAGATAGGCATACTCCGACTCAGGCCTATGGTAAATAGCGCTTAATTCCATAAATTTGTCTCCTAAAGTATTAATTCAAATTTTACGCAAACGTTTTCATGATTATGATTCTAGTATACTACTTTCATATTTTATTTGCAAGGCTTGTTCGCAGTTTCAAGTGGTTTGGTTCTATAAATAAAAAAGCAGCCAGCCTTACAACCAACTACTTTTCAAATGGTGATTTACAACTGTCTCTCCAGCCACTCTATCTTTTTAAAATCCTTATTGTTATTGTGCTCATTTCGATAAGAATCTTGGGAAGAAGCCTTGTAAATACTTAAAAACTGTTCCAAACTTGGAACGTGAAAAGTGATGTTTTCGAGATGAATCAGCTCTATATCCGATTCCGAAACTCCTGCAAAATCAGGTAAAGAATCGATACTTCCGAATTCAACACTCAGTCCATCTTTTTTGAATTCATGCTCATGAATATCTATTAAGTCATAGCCTAAGTGTTTCATCACTTTCATTATCTTGTCCCACTCATAAATTCTGAGATGATCAGGCGCTTCCCAACCTCTAGGATCACCAGGCACATGAATGTCAATGTCAGACGGCCTCCATTCTTCATTTGAACGGTATTCAAAACCCAAGGACCCCATGAGAGTCGGTGTGATTCCGATTTGGTTTAAATGATAACAAATTGTTCGAAATTCATCAAATAGAGAATTCATTCCTCCTCCAATCGTTGATATAGAACTTAATTTCGTTGTGAATAATAAACTAATTTTTATCTTTTACTCTTTCGGTTTTGAAAATACTTCTACTCGCTGAGCTAGGACTTTGATTTCTACAGGTAGATTATCCGATTTATCGCCATCAACATCCGACTCCAATTCACTATCAGAAGAAATTTTAATATTACGAGCTTTGATATACTCGATATTATCATTTGCGACAACATCTCCTTTTAGTAAATCAGGAATGACGGATAATTTGGAGAATATAGAAGCATCTTTTAGAATCAAAATATTGGCATAGCCGTCCTTATTTTCTTCAAAGATTTTCTTATCAGCGAAGTAATTTGTCAAGAGAACCAAAACATGACTAGCTTCACCAACATAATTTCCATTATCCGTCTCAACCTTAATGTTAAAGACCTGATCTGTCATGACAGACTTCATGGTATTTACAGCATAGGCTAAAATACCGAATTTTGTCTTGTCCTCGATTTCAACATTGTGAATCGCCTCAGGAAGTGAACCGATACTAAAAATATAACCAAAATAATTGTCATTTGCTTTACCGATATCAATCTTGTTGGTTAAGTTAAAATCAAGTTCCTCAATAGCTCCATCGATGTCTTGATTGATTTCCAACAGTTTTGTAATGAGGTTACCCGTACCACCAGGGATAATACCCAACTTAGGAATGTAGTCCCTCTCAGCAATACCCGAAATGACTTCGTTGACAGTCCCATCTCCACCAAACACAACCACTGCATCGTACTGCTCACGTGAAGCCTCTTCAGCAAAATGTGTTGCATCCAGCGCTTTTTCTGTTATTTTGGTTTCTACGTGCTCAAAGTATTCTTTTGCTTTATTCTCCAGTTTTTCTTTGTAATCCAAAGCCTTTTCCCCACCAGAGGTAGGATTAATAATTACCATTGCTTTTTTCATTAATTTTCTCCTTAATATTCGTTAGAAATGGTTACATTTCGTCGTATGCAAGTAAATGTACTCCCATTATACAATGAAATTACAGAAAAGAGAAATCTCACGTACTGGAGATTAATACACTTTTATTCTATTTTCCCATCGCATAACTACATCCTTTAAGGATTCATCCAAGTAAGAAAAGGCCATATCCTTTATCCAGTCAGGAATACCATATGCCGCCAGTGAGATGGCATTTCTATTTACAATACTCGTTTACTTTATCAGCATATTCGGTCAAAAGATTCTTTGAATAAATTTTTTCATTACTTGAATTTCTAATTTCTTTCCAAAGAGTAGAAGCTACTTTTAACTTGTTTGAGTAATTGCGACTATTTTCGTCTGCACAGAAATCCTTTAAAAATTGATTCCATTGACAAACCGAATGATCATACTTGGCATAATCTGAATTTCCATAATAAACTTTTAGCATATCTTGGATTGTAAAACTCAAATCATTTTCTCTTTTTACTTTTCTCCAAGCTGTAGCCATATCAGCAGTAAATTTAAAGGGTGAAACATCTGTTAAAGTTGAGAAATATTCTCTAAAGTGTGTATTAAAGGAGAATCCACATTCAAGTAAGGGCGTATTTAATGTAACGACTTCTACTCGTTTCTTTTTCCTTTTTATTGATGATTTTTTAATCAAATTACCCTTAAAGTACTGCTCAATAATATGATTGAGTTCATGTTTTGTACCTCTATATTCAAGCCCCAATGATTTGCATATCTGTGTAAGTTCATCTCGATACCAATAGTATTTATTAAACTCATCAAAGGATGTGATTTTTTCAAACTCAGGTCTGCTTTCTATCAATATAACACCTCCTTAAAAACAGTTTAGGTTTTCATTTCTAAATAATGGTATTTGGGTTTCTTTATTTTGAGGATTAGCAACGTTTCACTAACCAACTCACACACTCAGCGGTTCGAACTTACCGTATCATCCGTGAAAAAACAATCCTCACAAAATAAAGAAAAATCCTTCGTTTTGATATTGTTCCATTCGTAAACTGAACCTACAATATCTCCAATAATTGCTCCTAGCATCCGTTTCCTCCTTATGGCATATCAGATTCGTTACACATTTCTAATGAGTCACTCTTTAAAAATGGCACCACCAAATCAATCCACTCATAAGGTAGGTAAGCTGATAAATAGCCGTGGTTATAGCCCTTTGCTTCATACAAAATTGTATTTGAATGTAGCTGATGAAATAATTTCGCTGATTCTTTCACACAGTTCAATTCTTTTTCACCATAGATATACAGAACCTGAGCCTTGCTAGCAGAAATCATATCTTTCAGCTTGTAACATCCCATATAGTTTTTGTAAATGGTCACCAATGTTTTGACAGGCATCCTTGGCAAATCCTCTAAATAATAAGCTTTTATTTCCTCTGGATAAGCCAGTTTAGGATAGAATTTGTTCATCATGCTTAACTGAAGTTTGCAAGAGAATTTATTGAACATCAGTTTACCAAATAGAGACACTAGAAAGATGCTGATTTTAGCTAACCTTGGTTGAGGAATACAGAGGCTTCCGTCTATGATGGCCTTCTCAGCAATTTCACTGTCTAAAGATAAAAGCTCCATGGCAATTTGACCACCAAGTGAAACACCACCGATTGCAAACAATTTCCCACCACAGTTTGCTTTGATATAGTCTAGAATCTCCAAAGCAGAATCTTCAGTAGAAACATAATCAAGTTGATATTCCTCGCCGTGGCCATTCAAAGTTGGTAGAATAATACGGTATTCTTTTGACAAGATTCGTGCTTGACGAAGATAATTCCACCAAGAACTGCCACCACCATGTATCAGTAAAATAGGAGGTAAATTCTTATCACCAAATTCATGGAATTTCATGTTTAAACTCCTTACTGTAGGACTTTCACTAGCTAATTTTCCTTGTTCAATCAGCTCTTAAAAGCATTACCACACACTTGACATAAAACGAGTGAACACTATGTATGCCAAGTGATCATGTATGTATGTATGTGGGAACATGTCTATAAACCTTTTGACGATAGCATAAGGTTATCGTTAAAAGGTATTACCCCGACAAACTGTGATTTGCTCATTTTATTAAATCAGCTATTTCTTTCTTCCCATACGCCTTTACATTCTGAATTACATCCTGTTTCCTTTTGATTGATTCAAGCAATGATATATCTAGTATATTTACGAATTCTTTAAACTGAAGCTGTCCGATGCTTCTTATCTCTTTAAGTTGCTCGGCATCTCTTATCTTTCTCTCTGCCTCACTTTTAGGGTATCCTTGCCCAAATGGCTCTGAGAAAAGAGCTTCTATTGTTTTTTCAAGATTTTCAGTACCTGACCATGTATAATTTTCACCTAATGGTAATGATATCGCATTTCCATTATTAATCTGAGCAAATAAATAGGCATCATTCGGTGTAGGTGCATATCCGCAAATGACATCAGGCATACTATTACAAGCAAGCATCATTCCTTGTCCGGAAGAACAGCCCGTAACAACGAAATCAACTGTCCTACTTGCCAACAAGATACCTATAAGAATAGAAATTTCTATATACGAGTATTTTTCATTTTCTTCCATCGTACAGCCAAAATTTATAACCTCAGATTTCTTTGGAGCATACTTTAATACAGCATCATAGATTATTTGATTTTTGGTCGCTTGCGAACTTGCTTGAATAACTCCGATTCTCATTCTTCCCCCCTTCAACTTCTAATTTAATTATTTCTTTTTCTTTGGTTTGGGTGCCGGTAATTCATTATATATTGAATTGAACAAGCCTTTATTTTCTACACTTCATTTATTCACTGGTTGCAACTTTTGACATCAAAACTACCGCCTCCACATGTCTTGACGGTTACTACCTATACTGTGAAACGAAATCAAAGCTGCTGAATATCCGTATTAAACTATTAAACGTAACTAATGCGAGTATTTACGGCTTCGTTAATATACAGTATTGTTACATCTATGCCAAGTTTCCGATAGTTAGTTCTTCTTTCTTTATTTAAATCTTTACAAATCCAACTAGCGAGAAGGGTTGTTTATCTCAAAACTCATTGAACCTTTGGTTCCTCGATTAGTATAATAATTTCCTTCTAGTTGATTTGGATTATCAATATCAAGAATTACCGTCCCATAATGTATAGGACTTTGCAATTCAGCCCTTGGGCTATTTAAATATGTATAAATTAATTTTTGTGTTCCATTATCATTGATAATTGATGCTGTAATGCTATGGCTCGAACTTTCACCCGTTTTAAACTTAACTTTAATAGTCGTAAATGACTGTTCAATAGTAAGTTCACAATTTCTTTCATTCTGATCATAGTCCGTCTTGAAACTACCTACATAATTCGCAAATAAAATTGGAACATTATGAATCTTAGATAGTAATGGCCACCGCCATGCTGTTTTTTCAAAAATAGCCATAATAATTGCTGTAACTGATATAGCTTCACCAATATACCCAATGGCTGAATATACCAATGCCAAAATATCAGATTTAAGATTCACTGCAATCTCTTGGCCACTTATTAACAATCTTAATAACAAGCAAATTGCAAAAACCCATATTGTAATATTCAAAAATTTTTTCTGCTGTTCATTCATAAGTTTTATTTATAATCCAAAAATTCAATCATTCTAACTAAAAAAGTTTTTGTATCCTGTAAATTCCATTTCTGCTCTGAACGAAAAAGGTAATACATTCCACTTACTTCAACCCAATTTAAATTCACTTGAGACACTATGTAATATAACGCTTGCTGTAACAACCCTGTGTAGCTATTACTATTGAAAAACATCTGTTCAGGTATATTCCAGACCAAACATTCTATCAAATATGAAGAAATGCGTTCGTTTGTCAATCCTAGCTCCTGCATCTCGTTCTTAATATGCTTCATAATCCTAACTAAATATTTATATTTATAGTGAGTAGATTTATTCTTAGAGATACCATTTTGTATATGAACTTTAGGATAATTAATTACTTCATAATTTCCGTTTGAGGTAAAAAATTTGATGCCTTCAACAAATTTTTCAGATGACCTGCTACCAATATATCTATAATTTCGATATTGAAAACATGGGACTACATCTGCATTTACGTGATATGAGTTAGAATTAATATTGATACACTTATTGCCAATAGAAACTGATTCTGCACCAAATTTTGAAATTAACGCTTTAATCACTTCGTTTTTAAATACATTAGCATTGGTGCTGCTACTAGAGTAATTATAGTCTAGGTCCGATAACCCATCTACATACTCACAATAAAATAAAGATTTCACCATGATACAGATATCAATGTCGCTATTTTTCTTTACATTCGTATTATTTGCATAAGAACCTTGGGCAAAAATTTCATATTCATACTTTGAAGAGAGCCCACTCCTTTCTATTGCATCTTTAATCATTCCAATAGTATTTTCAACCCGTGTTTCTTCAGTGGCAGATAACGGCTTAATCCATGATTGTAATGCTTCTTCAGAATATCTCATTATAAAACAACTCCATTTTAGTTTTTTGGTTAATTCATAAAAAGTAACCGATATTAAAAAAATCCTACATATAATTATACCACTAAACAAGAAAAAAGGCTGCAAACATAGTGAACTATACTATGCCTACAGCCTTATAAATCAACTTCTGTTCCTTCCAAAAATCTAACGGTTATCTGTCCATCCTCCGAAATCAAAATACTATCTAGTACCTGACACATCTCAAAGGAATCATATTCCCAACACTCCTTATTTATCAATTCAGCCAGTAACACACTGTAATGCTTTTCTAATAACTGGTTTTCTTCCAAGATCTTATTCCACTTTCCATGCAACAAATCCATATTCTCACTCAGTAGTTTAACTGCCATCATTACAGCTTTCTCTAGTGTTCCCTCATCGATATGGTTATTCTGACAACCAATCTGTCCCTTTACCTTATAACGGTTGTTACACTGCCAAACTTTACGTTTGCCACGACTGGTCGTCCAGTTCTTACGTCCAAAAGCTGAACCGCATTCTGCACAGAACACCTTGGTAGTAAAAGGGTTGTCCTCATTTTGCATGATGTAGAAGAAATTGAAAAAGAAAATAGACTTCAGACAGCTATTGATGTTGTCAGAGAACAGTTTGGCTTTTTAGCCATACAAAAAGGAACCGTCCTAACTGAAGGTTCCTAAAATATTGAACGCAGTAAACTTATTGGCGGTCATTCCGCTGGTGGATTGGAGGGATTAAAATGATTGACCGTTCATCCTTACCATTTCAGTCAGCAAGAGAGTACCAGGATACAAAGATGCAAAAATGGATGGGCTTTTTCCTATCTGAACATGCATCAGCACTCTCTGATGATACAAACAAAGTAACGTACATGTCTGACTTATCACTAGAGAAGAAATTATTACTCCTCAGTCAAGTATACGCCGGGCAGCTACGCACACGCATTCAAGTGATTGAAAAAAACAAGCGTGTTTCCTACACTGGAACAATACCAAGTCTGACCAAAGATTTCATTTTGATAAAAACTACAACAGGTCACATCAATTTGAAATTAAAAGACATTATTAGTATTGAACTTGTCGAGGAGGTGCTCTATGAATCAGCTTGAGTTTCAGCGTAATCACCTACAAATGGACTATTATAGCGAGAGCTACCAAGATTTTGAACGTGACTTCTACCGCTACTCTAACATGAATATTCCATTGACCTTCCTAACTGATGATATCCTAAAAACAATGGCGACTTCACGTAAGAATTACTTTGTCCTCAATAAGGAAAAGTCCAGAGATAACCGCGATCACTTCTTCATATTTGAAGTAAGTACCGTAGATGAGAATCCGCTAATCTATCATTATACATATAAGAAAACTACAATATATTTAGCAGAAAAATAGGAGCAGTTCAATTGACTGTTCCTATTTTTAATATTCATAAAATCTAAAGTCTTTATACTCTTTAACAATGGAGTCGCCAACCAGAACAGACTATACTGACCAGCGACTACCTTAAATTTAATGTTTCAGATTTATTTTCTTATCTCTAATTTCATAAACTACATCTGCTACATTTTCGAGTAATCGTTTATCGTGGGTGATAAACACGATAGTTCCGGTGTACTCCTTCATTAGTATTTCCAAAGCCTCTAAACTTGGTATGTCAAGGAAGTTACTGGGTTCATCCATTATTAGGATGTTATATCTACCCATGAGCATTTTAGCAAGCAACAATTTTATAATTTCTCCACCGCTTAAAACAGATAAACTTTTTCCAATATCGTTCTGTTTGAACCCCATAGATGCTAGCACTGAACGAATTTCTGATATATTGTAGTCACAATCCTTCTGCATAAACTCCATAACATTCTGATTACTGTTGTACTTGTAACCATTCTGTGCAAAGTAACCTATTTTTGCCTTAGGCGAAATAGAAATTCCTTCTTCATGGTTTAAGATCATTTGGATTAAAGTTGTTTTTCCGATTCCATTACCACCAGTTAACGCCACTTTTGCTCCTAACGGAATTTGAAAAGATGCATTTTCAAACAGAGCCTTATCCCCAAATACTTTATTAATTTCTGCACCGACTATAGGGTATGGATTATGGAGCTCCAATGCTTTACTTTGCCTGAAACGAATTCTGCGAATGCCTTCCGGAGCTTCTACTTTTCCTAAGGCCGCAATCCTGTGCTCTAGGGTTTTAGCAGCATTATACATCTTTTTTTCCTTACTTCCTATTGATTTTTGATGAGCTAAACGCCCTCCGTCTTCAGTACTTTTTTTCTTTGAAGAACCTTTTGCCTTCTGTTCTATTTTACGAGCCTGTTTTCGCTTTTCCTCCGCAGCCCTTTCCAATCGGGCACGTTCCGCAATAAATTGTTCGTATTCTGCAGCTTGGCTCTTACGTTCTTCCTCTTTCTGACGAAGATAATCAGAATAGTTTCCCCAATACTCAGTGATTTTGCCATCTTTCAGTTCCCATATTTTATCTACTATTTCATCAAGAAAATAGCGGTCATGGCTAATAACTAACAGTGCACCTGTAAAATATTTTAGCTGTCCTATTAGAAAATCAATTCCTTCACGGTCTAAATGGCTCGTAGGTTCATCCGCTAAAATACCATGAACCTGTGCCGATAAGGCCTGTGCTATTTTAAGCCTTGTTTCTTCACCACCGCTCATAGTCTGTATATTTAATTGCTCAACACCTAGCTTGCCTACAAGTGCAAAATCTTTTTCCTCCTGCAGAGTTACTTCGTCCAACTGGGGAATATAGGCAAGTTCACCCAGACGATTCATTTTACATCCTGGGGGAGTTAATTCTCCTAAAAGTACCCTGAGTAAAGTGCTTTTTCCAGCACCATTTGCTCCTACTAAACCAATACGGTCATAATCATATACTTCTAATTCATTTATATCTAAAACATCGCGTCCTTTGAATTCCACACGAATGTCTTTTGCTTTTAATATTAATTCCATAACATTTCCTCCTGTCTATAATCGCATGCTTTCATTTGCTTGTATGCAGGGAAAACCCTGCGATTTTAGCAGGAAGAGTTACATGAAAATAAGATACATAAATATTCCTCCAATATTGTTTATTTTAAATCTAATTTTCTAACCTCAGTTATCATTTGGCAAACTATAGCAATGCCAATAATTAAAATACCTGATAGTAAAAACCAATGATTTACACCGATTTTATCAGCAAAGAATCCAGAAAGAATTAACCCAATTGGCATAGCAAGTGACATGATACTTCCGATCAAAGAAAATACACGTCCTAAATATTCAGGCTTAATTTTCTCCTGAAAAAGAGCTGTTTGCACACCGCTATAAAATGGCACCGAAAGCCCCATTATTGCACAGCAAACTACGAATATTACAAATCCATTTGGAGGAAGTATTCCCGAAACGGCTAAACTGGTCCCCATTATAAAAAATGAACTTGTTATTAGTAATACATGCTTTTCGAAGCCCCCTAATCTTCCTAATAATAAGCCTCCTGCTAGCATCCCAAATGCAAAGGAAATTTCCGTAATAGAAATATGCACAGGCGTTCCATTAAAGTGTTCCATGCTTATTAAAGGAAATAGTGCATTGATTGGCATATAAACAAAAGTATATAGTGTTCCTAAGAGTAATAAGGCAAACAATCCTTTGTTTTGTCTCAGAACCACAACTCCTTCTTTCATCTCCCTTATGAAATTTGGTTCTAAACTTTGCACTTGATTACCCAGCTTAGGTATACGTACAATTGCTACCGTAATAGATGCAATCACAGCACCCAATACGTCGATGGCAATAATAGCATTTAAATCCCAAACGGAGTATAAGAGTGCTGCAACTGCCGGACTAACAATATAGCTTATAGACTGCAAAGACTGACTATAGCCTGCGCATTTCGTTAGCTGTTCTTCTGGTACTAAAAGTGGTGTAACCGCATTGAGTGCTGGGGTATGAAAAGCTGTTCCAATGCTACGGATAAACAATACTATCATAATCATCCAGACAGGTAGCTCCATACAGAATGCAACAATAGCAAGCACTGCACCAGCTGCTGCGATAATTAAATCGGCACCAATCATTATCTTCTTCCTATCATGACGATCCACTAGCACACCAATGGCAGGTCCCAAAATCGCATAGGGTAAAAAACCTACTAATGAAGCCATAGACAAGACCATCGCAGATCCTGTTTTTTCTGTAAGGTAAAAAATAATCGCCATTTGCAGGATGGCACTAGTGATTAATGATACTGCTTGCCCTGCCCATATTGCATAAAATTTTCGTTTCCAATTGTTGTATTTTTCCATTTATATTATCTCCTGCATATTATTTTGCTTGAATTTCTATTTTGAATAGCATTCTAGGCAATAAAAAATGCAGGCCAAACCCCACAATGTGGCTTTTGGTCTGCATACATACAATTTGGAAACATTCATATTAAAGACATAGTTAAATAAAGGTATAGTTAAATAACCAATATCCTCACCGTAACTAATGAATGCTCAATATCGTATAAATAAGCACAACAAAAAAGCCTATCATCGGGTATAGATTCTGCTTTTTTTATTGCCAGCTTATCTTAAACGCATTGAGGCTGTCATAGTTTCGGTTCCTCCTACATCTTTGTTTATATCAATTTATAGTATAACACAAAAAGATGATATGTTCAATATAAAAGTTATGGAATGAGACTCATACTTCCAATTCGATGCCAGATTTAAAGGATATGACGAAGTTTTCTTCATAGACTGTAACGCTCTGGATTATCTTCCTTAGTAGCAAGCGATTAGCTTTCACAAAATCTTCTGTTTGTAGTTTTAAAAATTCATCAGGATTTTCTAACTCAACCTCAAAATATTTCATTTTACATTCCCTCATTTCATTTATTGATAAATTGAGTTTGCAAAAAAGAGTGGACAATTTTTGTCTACTCTTAACCTTTAAAATAGTTTTTTTTAATCGATTTGAAGTTGCCTAAATTATTACTTATTCGGTAAAATGAAGTATTGCTTTCAACAGATTTCCTTCAACTACACTTCACTTGATTCAAACAAGGTGGGTACATTTCTATTCCCACAAACTCCTTGTCAATGGAAACAAACACGTACCCACAGGGTAAATGGAAATAGAAACTGATAATTTCTAGCTATCACTTCTACTCATTCCAAAAATTTTCTCACTCTGATACTTACCCACCATAAAGCAAAAAGCCTTGCAATCAAGGCTTTCATTATCCCTTTCGTTCAAAGGTTTCTAAGCTTTTACGAGCAGAGCAACACACTCAGCGGTTCGCTATCTCCGTTCTGTCTGCGTGCTAGCACTTGTCAATCACGGACAGCTATCGCATGGGCGGAAGTAAATGCTAATCTTCGTCGTTTTACTCCTTGACTAGCAAACTTACCGCCTCAACATGATGAGTTTGAGGGAATAAGTCAACCGGCTGGACTTTCTTCAATTCATATCCCAATTCTTGGTAGAGTTTGATATCACGCGCCATAGTAGCGACATTGCAGGAGATATAGGCAATGCGATCAGCTCCTGTTTGAGCGCTTGCTTTGATAAAGCTTTCTGTGAGTCCTTTTCTTGGTGGGTCCACTAGGATAAGACTTGGTTGAATTCCTTCCTTGAGCCAATTTTTCATAGCATTTTCAGCTGTGTCACAGACATAGTGGGCGTTTGAAATATTGTTCAGCTGAGCATTCTTTTTGCTATTCTCAACCGCTTCTGGAATCACTTCGACACCATAGACTTCCTTGACATGTTTCGCAACAGAAAGACCAATCGTCCCGATACCAGAATAGGCATCAATGACCACATCATCTTCTTTTAATTCAGCAAAATCAATGGCTGTTTGATAAAGTTTTTCAGCCATTTCAGTATTGACTTGGTAAAATGCTGGTCCAGCGATTTGGTAGTCATTTCCCAACATCTGGTCAGTGATAAAGTCTTGTCCATAAAGTGTGCGCCATTCTTTACCAAAAATAGCATTGGTGTTTTGGTCGTTGATATTTTGCATAACAGACACAATCTCTGGGAACTGCTTGATTAGTTGTTCAATCAATTGCTCCACACGAAAAACTTTGGGACGAGTTGTAACCAAGATAACCATGATTTGTCCAGAATAGTGTCCACGACGCACCACAAGATTTCGAATCAAGCCAGATTGTTCCTTTTCATCATAAGGTTTCAAATCATAACGACGAAGCAAATCTCGAAGAACTACCACAACTTGGTCAATGACAGGATCTTGGATAAAGAAATCTTCTAGAGGCATGAGATCATGCGAATTCTTACGGAAAAATCCTGTTTCCAAGACACCATTAACACGACGAACAGGCACCTGCGCCTTGTTGCGGTACTTGATTGGATTTTTCATACCCAAAGTTTCAGCAACCTCTATATCATCAATTCCAGCAATCTTGTAGAGACTATCCTTAACTTGCTTGGTTTTAAACTTGAGCTGTTCTGGGTAGGCAAGATGACCTAAATCCGCGATTCCTGAACGCAGGTAAGCCAAATCTAGATCTTGATTACGGTGTGGTGACGGGACAAGGTATTCTTCCACTTTCCCAAAACCAATCTTTTTATTAACCTTGAGAACTCGCATGAGAATTTTTTCACTCGGTAATGCATTCTCAACAAAAAATACCAAGCCATCTACCTTGGCAACTCCTGCCCCTTCATGGGTCAAGTCAACAATTTCAACTTCTACAATATCATTTTTCTTTAACATTCTCTTCTCTTTCTATTGGCCGACAAAAAAGACGGCAACGTTACGGTTACCATCTATTATACCATGAAATTTCTTAAGAACCAAAACTCTTGAAGAAGTTGACAATGGCTTGCCAGAGGGAGCTTAAGAAGTTACCACCGTCCTCTAGCGCCTTATCAGCATCAAAGTTAAGGTTGATATTTTTAAAACTGTCGCCAGCTTGTGAAACAATACTTTGTTTCAGGTCATTCAAGGTTTTAGTGAAGTCTGTATTGCTGAGGATATCACTCTTTGAGAGATTCAAAGCAAAATTGATGATGATATTGATCTGGTTTCCTGTTATAACCTGATCAAGTTTGTAATTTTTCAAGGTATCTTCAACAATTTTACGAACATCTTCCTCTGTCAGATTTCCCTTGCTTTCTTTAGCTTTGGCGAGTCCTGACTTGATATCGGCTAGGGCAACGTTTAATTTATTAGCATCATAGCCAGTTTTGTCCTTGTTTTCAGCATTAATATCTGACAAAGCCTTCAACTCTTCTTGAGCCAAATCTTTATTGGCTTGCGGTACCTTGGCTCCATTAGCCTCTAGCGAATAATAAATCCCTGCTAAAGCACTTTCTCCTGTAACTGGAATGGGGGCTGCTACAGTGATTTTGGCGTGTTCCACACCCAAAGTTACGGCTGCATTTCGGTACATATCCTGAGTCACCTTAGTGATGTTTTCTGGTGTTTCAATCTTGACCTCAAGTGGCGACTTGTCACCTAGTTTTTGAATCTTGGCTGATGAATACAACTGTAAACTAGAGTCATTAGCCACATTCATAATCTTAGAATAGACATCAGGTGTCATGGTCTTGAGTTCTTTGGTGTCTGTTGAGGCATTGTAGCCTAGTTTTTTAAGGGTTTGATTTTTTTGGTCTTCAGACAATGAAGAACCTAGGACATATTCGGGTTGGACGTAGGTTTCATCGATAACTTTTTGAACATCTGTTGCTGCATGGACGCTATTCATAGCTGTTACTGCCCACAAAACCGCAGCACTGGTCAGAAAGAGTTTCTTTCTCATAGGGAATTCCCTCCTTTACCTTTCTAGAGTAATATATCTATCTTAAAGAAAACTTATAACAAAAACACCTGGACTAGCCAGATGTTGAAAAGAGAGTGAAACATTTGATGATGTAAAGGTTGAGTTGTACCTGTCTAGAATAGTAATAGTTTCCTCCATTTACATAGAGTTCGGCTCCATGGAAAATGGAAATGGGGTGAATATAACTATAAGTCTTTCCAGTGGTATTGCCAAGCAAGGGAGCAACAGTCTCACGAGAATATTGTTTGGCCAGTGCTAGGGTGTTTTCCTTGCCGTTTTGGGCGATAAAATCGATATAGGCAGGTCCAAAATTATAGGCTTGAACAGCCGTCCAGACATCAACACCCTTCTTCTGGGCCAGATAGAGATTATCTGTCAGAGTTTGAACGCCTTGCCGAATGCTAGAGGCATTATCATTGATGGTGTTGGTGGAACCACTTGCAGACTCACTAGACTGCATGACGTCGCCTTCTTTTCCTTTTGTTTCAGTATAAATCATAGCGAGCACAAGCTCTTCGTTTGCTGGGGTATCTTTTTCACTCAAGATTTCTCGCACCATGGGTTGATAGGTCATGACTTGCTTGACATCTTGGTGAATACGGTAAGCTTTATATCCAGCAAAAAGGAAGACTGCTAGTACAAGCACTCTTCGAATTCGTTTAAACATTATTTACTTTGGATATCCTCGATATTTTTGATTAAGATAGAATAGGTTCCATTGTCATTTTGGATAAACTCAACAGACTCGGCGTCTTGATAGACATTATTGGGAACGATGAGCTCAATTCCATTTGACAAGGATAGTTTTTGGTTTTCAAATTTCTTTAATTGGCGACTGGCATCAATTTCATCAAATTGAACTGGTTCTGGTACGGCTTCTTTGACTTGGTCAATAAAGCTCAAACGAGCAGTCAGATTGTTGTCAAAAAGGTCGTTGGCCAATTTTTCAGGTGACAACTCATTGCTTTCTTCTAAGTTGTTGAAAATCGCTGATTTGACCTTGGATTGAAATTGAAAATCATCTGTGTTAAAAGTCTCAGCAATTCTCTGGGCCGTTTTTTCCAGTTTTTTGATAGATTTCTTAGGTGAAATTTTAGGGGCGACGGCTAGGAGATTATCTGAAAAATAATTCAAAAAAGTCCCGTTATACTTGATTCGTTTTTCAATCAGATGGTACTTGCGGCTCTGAAGATTGACCACCAAGGCTTCGTCAGCACCCGTTCCAAATCCAGGTAAGTTATTTTGAGTCAGCTTGATTGGATTATCAACTTCTCCTCCGAGGTGGGTCAGGGTCTCCCGCAGGGCAATTCGTAAGAAAGCAAAATGTTCTACACCTTCTTTAGAAAATTGCACAAAAATCAAGTCATTGGTCTTGAGATTTTCAGAAATACTGAACTCTTCTTTCCAGAGATTAGCCAGTGTTACTGATGTCTCCAACAAATCGTCTGTGATATGATTGAAGAAGGGATTTTCTTCCTCGAAAATCCCAGTCTTGGCTTCATCTGAATACACACGTTCAATTTTTCTACGCAGGTATTCTTCGATTTTTGGAGTGATATTGAGAAACTTATCCGCTAGGAACAGCTCGGTATCATCCGGGCTAAACTGATGGATAATGGCTTTCTTAATATAAATGTCCATAAAAGTTTTAGTCCTCGTATAGTGGGAAGGCATCTGTCAATTCTTTAACCGCACTTCTCACTTCTTCTAAGACAGCTTCATTTTCTGCATTTTTAAGGGTTTTAATGATGAGCTCAGCCACTTTGCGACTTTCTTCTTCACCAAATCCACGTGCAGTAATAGCTGCTGCTCCGATACGAATCCCACTAGTCTTGAATGGTGACAAGGTTTCGTAAGGGATTGAGTTTTTATTTAAGGTAATATTGACTTCATCCAGCAAGTTTTGAGCAACTTTTCCGTTTTCTACAACCTTAGTCACATCCACTAGGAAGAGGTGGTTTTCAGTCCCGCCAGAAATGATACGGAAATCAGGGTCTTGCAAGAAGACATCTGCCATAGCCTTACTGTTTTTGATAACATTAGCAGCGTATTCCTTGAAGGCTGGATCCAAAACTTCTTTGAAGGAAACAGCTTTAGCTGCCACAACGTGCTCCAAAGGACCACCCTGAATACCAGGGAAAATAGCTGAATTGATTTTCTTAGCTAAATCTTCATCATTGGTCAAAATCAAACCACCACGAGGGCCACGAAGGGTTTTGTGGGTTGTGGTTGTCGTGATATGAGCGTATGGTACTGGGCTTGGATGTAGACCAGCAGCAACCAAACCAGCGATATGAGCCATATCTACCATAAGTTTAGCCCCAACAGCGTCCGCAATTTCACGGAATTTTGAAAAGTCGATAATTTGAGAATAGGCTGAAGCACCTGCTACGATCAATTTTGGTTTTACTTCTTGGGCTTGTTTCAAGATAGCATCAAAATCTAAGAGTTCCGTTTCAGGATCAACACTGTAAGAAACAAAGTTGTAGGTTTGACCTGAGAAGCTAACTGGAGCTCCGTGGGTCAAGTGTCCACCTGCTGCCAAATCCATCCCCATAACGGTATCACCCGGCTCAATCAAGGCCATGTAAGCCGCACAGTTGGCTTGGCTTCCTGAGTGTGGTTGGACATTGGCAAATTTAGCACCAAAAATTTCTTTTGCACGTTCAATAGCTAGACTTTCTACCACATCTACTACATCTGTTCCACCATAATAACGGCGACCTGGGTAGCCTTCGGCGTATTTATTCGTCAAGATAGACCCTTGAGCTGCCATAACAGCCTTGGAAACTACGTTTTCCGAAGCAATCAACTCAATGTTGTTTTGTTGTCGTTCTTCTTCTTTGGCAATAGCATTCCAGAGATCAGCATCGTATGCTTTAAAATCATCTTTGTCAAAAATCATAGGTCTTCTCCTTTATTGTGTGACTAGTCCATTAGTTTAATTTTCTTATTAGAAAATCAAACTAAAAGATGCGAATAAACCGTTTCTGCATTTTATCACAAGTATAACCAACTTTTTCATAAAATGCATGAGCACCCAGACGATGATCAGCAGAGTTTAAGCGGATAAACCCATAACCACGTCTTTTTGCTTCTTCTTCCAACCCTTGTAATAAGCTTTTACCAATACCTTGACCTTGCGCTTGAGGTGAAACTGCTAAAGCTAAAATATTAAATCCTGCCTTAGAATAAAGTGATTCATAGACCTCAGCGTGGACATATCCAAGCAAGGCATGACTAGCTTCATCCTCATAAGCAAGTAGGAAATGATGGGAATCCTGAGATAATCTAGCTAGTTGACTAGCTGTGTCCTCTGGACTAAAAGAATAGCCCAAAGCTTCTTGGTTGATTTCACATATCGCTTTCACATCTGTTTCTTGCAAACCTCTTAGCATCTCATTCCTCCTCAAAAGAAATCTCTGGCAACCTAGCAAGAATATCTTCTCGCTTAATGACCCCTTGGCGTAAGATTTTCACCTTGTCTCCAGACAAGTCCACGATAGTTGAATCCTGTCCAGTTAGAAAAGCATCGTCTTCTAGACCCAAAACCTCTTGGTCAAAATCCTTCAGAATTTGTTCAAAGGTCACTCCACTTGCCTGACCTGAAATATTGGCAGACGGCCCAATCAAGGGACCTGTCTCTCGAATCAAATCAAGGGTAATGGGATGACTCGGCATCCGAAATCCAACAGTTGCAAGGTCAGAATTGACCCAATAGGGAACTCGGTCATTGGCTTCAAGGATAATGGTCAAGGGACCTGGTAAAAAGGTCTCTACAAGTTTTTGAAGATAAGTTGGCTGATTCTTTGAAAAATGCAAGATATCCTCTAAAGAGGCAATATTGAGATTGAGTGCCTTGTCTCTGGGACGACGTTTGAGTTGGTAAACATGGTTAACTGCTTCTTCGTCTAGAGCCTTGGCAAAGAGACCGTAAACTGTCTCCGTAGGTAAGACAACTGCACCACCCTTTTCTAACTCTTGTCTAATCCTGTCTATCATCAATCACGACCATCCTATCTTGACCAAATTGGTCCTTGAGTGTTCGAACTCTTTTTTCAGGAAGATGTTTCCTAAAAAGTTCAGGAACACTTTGACCTTGCTTGTAACCAATTTCAAGGTAAATCTTACCACCATCTTTGAGATAGTCTTTTGCATCTTCCGCAATTCTACGGTAAATAGCTAGGCCATCCTCGTCTGCAAAGAGAGCTAGATGAGGCTCCGAATGCAAAACATTCAAGCCGACCTCTGACTCATCTTCACGAGAGATATAGGGTGGATTGGAAACAATTATATCATATTTTTCAGAAATTTCTGTAAAACAGTCAGATTTTTTTAAAAATATTTGAAGATTTTGATTTTTAGCATTTTCGTTAGCTAAATCTAAAGCATCTTGGGAAATATCTGCTGCTGTCACTGACCAATCTGGTCTTTTTTTTGCTAGAGCGAGAGCAATAGCTCCACTACCTGTCCCGATATCTAGGACCTTAAGATTTTCTTCAGAATTTTCAGCCAGGATAAGCTTGACTAATTCCTCTGTCTCTGGACGAGGGATCAATACTCGCTCATCAACTTTTAACTGCATTCCGAAGAATTCTGCATGACCAATGATATACTGTGCCGGTTTATGAGTTGCTAACTGTTGGAAAATTCCTTTTACAAATACTTCTTCCTCTTCCGTCACTACCTGCTGAAGAGCAAAAACAAAGTCTGTAAAAGAGAGATTTTTCAGGCTACGATAGACAAAAGAGAGGCTTTCAGCTTCCTCTCCTTGTCTTATCAATTCTTCTTCAAAATCTGAAAATAATTGAGCTAATTTCATTATTTGTTTAATTCTTCTAATTTTTGTGTTTGGTCATAAAGCACCAAGGCATCCACAACTTCGTCCAATTTACCAGACAAAATGGTATCTAGTTTTTGGAGGGTTAAACCGATACGGTGGTCCGTCACACGGTTTTGTGGGAAGTTATAAGTACGAATCCGTTCTGAACGGTCCCCAGTACCGATTGTCGACTTACGCTCAGCGTCTTGTTCATCTTGTGCAATCTGAGCAAAGTGGTCAGCAACACGCGCACGGATGATTTTCATGGCCTTCTCACGATTTTTCTGCTGGGTACGTTCTTCCTGCATCTCAACCTTGATATTGGTTGGCAAGTGAACGATACGAACGGCAGTCGCAACCTTATTGACGTTCTGTCCACCAGCACCTGATGCGTGGTAGATGTCAACACGAAGGTCTTTTGGATCAATATCGTATTCAACCTCTTCAACTTCAGGCATAACAAGAACTGTCGCTGTTGAAGTATGAACACGGCCTTGGCTTTCTGTCACAGGAACACGTTGCACACGGTGGGCACCTGATTCGTACTTAAGCTTAGAGTAAACAGACTGACCTGAAACCATGGCAACCACTTCTTTGAAACCGCCGACACCATTCATAGAGGCTTCCATAACTTCAAAGCGCCAGCCTTGGGCTTCAGCATACTTTTGATACATGGTTAGCAAATCCCCAGCGAAAAGTGCTGCCTCATCTCCACCCGCTGCTCCACGGATTTCAAGGATGATATTCTTGTCATCGTTTGGATCCTTTGGAAGAAGCAAGATTTTCAACTTTTCTTCGTATTCTTCTTTTTCAGCCTTGGCATCTTTGAGCTCTTGCTTAGCCATTTCTTCCAAGTCCGCATCTCCACCTGATTCCTTAATCATCTCTTCAGCATCAACGATGTTTTGAAGGACTTGTTTGTACTCACGGTAGGCTGTTACTGTGTCACGAGTTGAAGCCTCTTCTTTGGAAAGCTCCATGAAACGCTTGGTGTCTGAGACGACATCTGGGTCACTGAGCAACTCTCCTAATTCTTCATAACGGTCTTCTACAGCTTGTAGTTGATCATAGATGTTCATTTTTTCTCCTTATTTCTCAATTGTTAAATCATAGATTGCTACTACTTCGTTCTCGGATATTTCCCCAGTTTCTTTAAATCCATAACTGAGGTAACAAGATCTTGCATGTTCGTTTTCTGGTTCATAAGACAACCAAAGTTTATTGCTTAAACCTGCTGGCGCTGTTCGAACATAGTCTAGTACTTTATCCATAATTGGTTTAAAATATCCTTGATTTTGAAAATTCTTATCAATCATAAAACGAAATAGTAAATAATTTCCACTACTAATTCCGATCTTTTTATCATAAGCTATCATCACAAAACCTATAATTGCATCATTATCATAAACTGCCAATGGAGCTACAAAATCTCCATTTTTAGTGTAGACGTATGCTTCAGCTAAACTAATTGCGTTGGTTGCAATGAATTGTTTTTGATATTCCTTGACATCCAAATTCAAAACATCAAAATAATTTTCCATTGTAACATCTCTTAGTTCAATTGTCATAGTTTTGCTCCTTGTTAGAGGTTATCATTGGCGCAAAATAATGTTTACGGCAAACTGAGATATAGGTTTCATTTCCACCAATCTGGATCTGTTCTCCATCGTAAACTGGTAGTCCATCCTGTGTTCGCAAAACCATAGTTGCCTTTTTCTTACAATACTGACAGATGGTCTTGATTTCGTCAATCTTGTCTGCTAAGAGCAAGAGATATTTGGAACCTTCGAACAGTTCATTGCGAAAGTCATTTTTCAAACCAAAAGCCATGACAGGTATGTCTAACTCATCAACAACACGAGCTAGGTCGTAAACATGGTGACGCTTGAGAAACTGAGCCTCATCAACTAACACACAGTATGGTTTTTCAGATAGGTTTCGGATATAGCCGAAGATATCCGTCGTTTCCTCAATCGCAATGGCAGGGCGTTTCATGCCAATACGACTCGACACATAGCCAACACCGTCACGAGTATCAAGAGCTGAGGTCATAATCACAACACCTTTTCCTTGCTCCTCATAGTTATAGGCCACCTTGAGAATCTCAATCGTCTTACCAGAGTTCATGGTCCCATAACGATAATACAACTGTGCCATGTTTCTTGCTTCACGTCCATTTCTAAATTTTTGCTACATTCTAGTATATCATAATTTTCTTAAGCTTTAAACGGCAAAATGTGGTAAAATAGAAGAAATCAAAAACTAGTGGAGGAAGACATTATGCCATTTGTACGCATCGATTTATTTGAAGGACGCACGCTCGAGCAAAAGAAAGCTCTTGCTAAGGAAGTGACGGAAGCTGTTGTCCGTAATACTGGAGCCCCTCAATCAGCTGTTCATGTCATCATCAACGACATGCCAGAAGGAACCTACTTCCCACAAGGGGAAATGCGCACCAAATAAGCTAGCTTAAGCAGAATTGCTTAGGCTTTTTCAATCTCCAAGTAGCATCCATTGAAGAAATAGTTCAAATTTGTTACAATTTGAAAAGAGACTTGGAAAAATTTCCAAGAAAAGAGCTATTTATTAAAGGAAACATTATGATTACACGTGAATTTGATACCATCGCTGCTATCTCTACTCCACTAGGTGAAGGGGCTATTGGTATTGTCCGCCTGAGCGGAACAGACAGTTTTGCGATTGCGCAAAAGATTTTTAAAGGAAAAGACTTGAGTCAGGTTGCTAGCCATACACTCAACTACGGTCACATTATTGATCCTCTGACTGGTAAAGTCATGGACGAGGTTATGGTTGGGGCTATGAAGTCTCCAAAAACCTTCACTCGTGAGGATATTATCGAGATTAACACCCACGGTGGGATTGCGGTGACTAATGAGATTCTCCAGCTAGCTATCCGTGAAGGAGCTCGATTGGCTGAACCTGGTGAATTTACCAAACGTGCCTTTCTAAATGGACGTGTGGACTTGACTCAGGCTGAAGCGGTCATGGATATCATCCGCGCCAAGACAGACAAGGCCATGAACATTGCGGTCAAACAACTTGATGGTTCCCTTTCTGATCTTATCAATAATACCCGTCAAGAAATCCTCAATACACTTGCCCAAGTCGAGGTCAATATTGATTATCCTGAGTACGACGATGTTGAGGAAGCCACTACTGCTGTTGTCCGTGAGAAGACTATGGAGTTTGAACAATTGCTAACTAATCTCCTTAGGACAGCCCGTCGCGGTAAAATCCTTCGTGAAGGAATTTCCACTGCCATTATCGGACGTCCCAACGTTGGGAAATCAAGCCTTCTCAACAACCTCTTGCGTGAAGACAAGGCAATCGTAACCGATATTGCTGGTACTACTCGAGATGTCATCGAAGAATACGTCAACATCAACGGTGTTCCTCTAAAATTGATTGACACAGCTGGTATTCGTGAAACGGATGATATCGTTGAACAAATCGGTGTTGAGCGTTCGAAAAAAGCTCTTAAGGAAGCTGACTTGGTTCTGCTAGTACTAAACGCTAGCGAGCCCTTAACTGCCCAAGACCGACAACTTCTTGAGATTAGCCAAGATACAAACCGTATTATTCTTCTTAATAAAACCGACCTGCCTGAAGCGATTGAAACTTCGGAACTACCTGAAGACGTTATTCGTATTTCAGTCCTTAAAAACCAAAATATTGATAAGATTGAAGAACGTATTAACAACCTCTTCTTTGAAAATGCTGGTTTGGTTGAGCAAGACGCAACTTACTTGTCAAATGCCCGTCATATTTCCTTGATTGAGAAGGCTGTTGAAAGCCTACAGGCTGTTAATGAAGGGCTGGAACTAGGTATGCCAGTTGACTTGCTTCAAGTTGACTTGACTCGTACTTGGGAAATCCTCGGAGAAATCACTGGGGATGCTGCTCCTGATGAACTCATCACTCAACTTTTTAGCCAATTCTGTTTAGGAAAATAAGAAATCCATGATCGTTCATTCGGTCATGGATTTTCTAATCATTCTTAGTAATCTGGTCTTAGGACACCTGTTACAGTTGCCTTAGTTGCTTCGTAGTCGCCATCAACGACGACTTTGATAATGCGTTTGGCATCTTCTTCTGGTGCTGGAACTAGAGGTAAGCGTGTTGGGCCAGCTTCAAATCCCATATAGTTAAGAACAGCTTTAACTGGAGCAGGACTTGGATAAGAGAAGAGGGCATTAACCTTAGGAATGAATTTACGCTGAATTGCTGCGGCTTTCTTCATATCGCTTTCTGCAATGGCAGTAAACATCTCGTGCATTTCATCCCCATTTGTATGAGAGGCAACAGAAATAACCCCGTCCGCACCAAGGTTCATGGCATGGAAAGCATCGCCATCCTCACCTGTATAAATCAAGAACTCTTCTGGCTTGTGCTCAATCAAGTAAGCCATATTAGCCAAGCTAGTACATTCTTTGACACCAATGATATTTGGATGATCTGCCAAGCGAAGCATGGTTTCTGGAGTCAATTCGACAACTACACGCCCTGGAATGTTATAGATAATAATTGGTAAGTCAGAAGCATCTGCAATGGCTTTAAAATGCTGATACATTCCTTCTTGAGAAGGTTTGTTGTAGTAAGGTACGATAGCAAGTCCAGCAGCAAAACCGCCAAATTCCGCTACTTCTTTGACAAACTCAATAGAGTCACGCGTATCATTAGTACCTACACCCGCAATCAAAGGAACGCGTCCATTGACAATCTTTTGTACAGCCGCAAAGAGTTCCAACTCTTCATCGTGGGTCAAGGTTGGACTCTCAGCAGTGGTCCCTGCAAGGAGAATTCCGTCTGTATGATGCGCCAACAAATGCTCAATCAAGGCTGGAATGGCATCAAAATTGATGGAACCATCCTCATGGAAGGGGGTAATAAAGGCTGTGATGATTTTACACTCTTTTAAATCTTTATAAGACATGAGAAACACCTCTCTATTTCAAAGAAGGAGTTCATCTGAACTCCTAAACGATATGACTATTTTAATTCAAATTTCAATTCGGCCGTTGGACGAACCAAGCCACGTTCATGAAGAGTTTCTGCAATCTGAACTGAGTTCCAAGCAGCACCTTTGAGCAGGTTATCTGAAACAACCCACATGTGAATTCCTTTTTCTGCATCCAAGTCTTTACGGATACGACCAACAAAGGTATCACGTGAACCCACTGCATTAATGGCTTGAGGATAGATTTGATGAGCCACATCATCTTCAAGGACAGCACCTGGGAAAGCTGCGATAGCTGCTTTTACTTCTTCGATTGGAGCCACTTCTTTTGTTTCGATGTAAACAGACTCAGAGTGAGCTGACAAGACTGGAATACGCACACACGTTGCAGATACTGCAATGCTATCATCTTCCATAATTTTCTTAGTTTCCTTAGTCATCTTCATCTCTTCGTAAGTGTAATCATTGTCAGTGAAGACATCGATTTGTGGAAGAGCATTGAAGGCGATAGGATAATGTTTCTTGTCTCCACCTGAAGGCAAGATTTCGGCATGCAAATCACGTGGGGTTACACCATCATTCAAGACTTCACGAAGTTCACGTTGTGTCTCAAGAATTGCTCCCATACCAGCACCTGAAACTGCTTGGTAAGTTGAAACAATGATACGGTCCAAACCCCATTTTTGACGAACTGGCTCAAGCGCCACCATCATTTGGATTGTTGAACAGTTAGGGCAGGCGATGATTCCGTTGTGGGCATCAAGTGCATGAGCATTGACCTCTGGGACAACCAAAGGAACATCTGGATTTTGACGGAAGTAAGATGTATTATCTACTACTACCGCTCCAGCTTTAACTGCGTATGGTGCATACTTAGCTGATGTAGAACCACCTGCCGAAAAGAGAGCAATATCAACTCCTTCAAAAGCTGTTTCAGTCGTTTCTTCAATCGTAATATCTTGGTCTTTAAATTTCAAAGTCTTGCCTGCTGAACGAGCAGAAGCAAGGTAACGGATTTTATCGATTGGAAGTGTTGATTCTTCCAACATTTTTATCATCTGAGCTCCGACAGCACCTGTCGCGCCGACTACAGCAACTGTATATCCCATAAATAACCTCTTTCGGAATTTTCTAAAAATTTCTATAATAGATGTATTATACTACTTTTTCCATGAATTGCAAAGCATTTTCATCAATTTTTGGAAAATAAAAATCCCCAGTCGCTAGACTAGAGACTAAGAGGCATCTTCATGTGATGAGCAGGTTCACACAACTCATCAAGGTCCGCTCCTGCGTTATGACCTCCTTATGCTCAATAGTAGCCCGAAGACTACCTATCGACTCATCGCGCCTATTATATTACTAGAAATAAGTGATTTTGTCAATAAAAAATTTTTGCAGGATGACTTTTATTATACAAAAGTCAGAATTTTTTCTCGCGAGCATAAGAAAAAAACTCTTGTGTTCAAGAGTTTCTCTGTAAATATCATGCTAATTGCCGGGATTGAACCGGCGACCTCATCCTTACCATGGATGCGCTCTGCCAACTGAGCTAAATCAGCTTACTTAAGAAGTATACTATAGTTAGAAAAACTTGTCAAGTTTCCTTAGAAATTTTCCATAAGAAAAAGCCAGGTAAGAGCCACCTAGCTTCTCTTCGTCTATTTGCTTAAATCAATTCGACGACCAATTTTACCAATGATAATCGCACCAATAATTAATGAGGCAAATTCACCAATCCCTGTTGTGAACCAAGTAAGGAAAAATGGTAATTGCGCTACGATATTCAACTCTGCAGCGATAGTAAACATGGAAATTGAAAAGAGGATTGAAAAGAAGAAATGATCTTTTCGAATTAATCCATTAAAGAGGTAATCTTTGCTGTATTTTGCAAAAAGCCAAACACCTAGACTAAGGAATACTAGGGTTGATCCACCACCAACAAAGACATCTAGCAGTCCGAAGCTAAAGAAATTAGCAATCATACAACCGATAGTAACTCCGATAATGTACTTTGGATTGTAAAAAGCCATAAAGTTCATCATTTCTGAAATACGGAACTGATAAGCACCGTAGCTAATGGCATTTAGGGGTGGTGTGACAGTTAAAACGACATAGATAGCAGCAACGATTGCAATATCTGCAACATCACGAATAGTTAATTTTTTCATCTTTTCTCCTTTGGCGGTTGCCCGCGTGTAATATGCTTGGTGAAAGAAGCTAAGCACCAAGGGTTGATTCAATCAACCTTACTAGTATAGCACAATAACTTGCTTTATGCTATACTAAAAGTATGAAAAAACGCATTCAAAGTCTCTTCGAGAATGAGCTCTTAGCCTATCTCTTTTTTGGTGTAGCAACTACTCTTGTCTCCATTCTATCCCGATTAGTCATTTATCAATTAACCCATAAAGAACTGCTTGCTACTGGACTAGCAAATAGTATCGGTATCCTCTTTGCCTTTTTTACAAATGATAGACTTGTATTTAAGCAAGTTAGGCAGAATTGGCCAAGCCGTTTAGTAAAATTTACTCTAGCACGTCTTTCTACTTTTCTTTTAGACATGTTTTTAACATTTTTCTTTGTGACACAGTTTCCTAATATTATCGGACAATTTGTAAATAATAATATAGACAAGGTTAATAGTATTGAAACCGTTATTTCACAATTCTTGATAATTATCCTCAATTACATTTTTAGTAAGGTATTTATTTTTAAAAAATAAGAAAAAATTTACATATAACTTGCAAGAACTTCTTAATTAATATATAATCAAGAGTAAAAATTTTGGAAAGGAATTATGAAAATGTTAAAAGATCTTAAAGCATTTTTGCTTCGTGGTAATGTTGTTGACCTTGCTGTCGGTGTGATTATTGCCTCTGCTTTTGGTGCTATCGTAACTTCATTCGTTAACGATATCATCACTCCTCTACTATTGAACCCAGCCTTGGAAGCTGCGAAAGTACAAAATATCGCTGAGCTTGCATGGAATGGTGTTACATATGGTAAATTCTTGAGTGCTATTATCAACTTCCTTGTTGTAGGTACTGTTCTCTTCTTCGTTATTAAAGCTATGGAAAAAGCCCAAAGCCTTACTAAGAAAGAAGAAACTGTTGAAGAAGCTCCAGCTGGACCAACTGAATTGGAAGTACTTCAAGAAATCAAAGCTCTTCTTGAGAAAAAATAATCGATTAAAAGGATCTAGCGCAAAGCTAAATCCTTTTTTCTTTACTCTTTTGGTAACTTACCTGCTTTCTCAAGCATTTTCTTAATAAGATAAGGCATCTTAACATTTTCCCGACCTTTTTTCTCAATCAATTTTTTCACAAATTCTGGCATTTGTAAATCTTGAGATTCGGCCAAGATATTTTTCGTCTCATCTGAAGGAACTAACTCATCAAAGGTTTCTTCTTCTGGGAGAAATTCCTTAAATTCTTTGTCCTCATTAGCTCTGACGGTATTAACCAAGGCATCAATCAAACGAGAATCTGTATTTGGCATTGGTGGACGATGATAGTTCACCCCCAATTCCTGACACAAGTCATAACATTCTACATCGTTGTCAAACAAGACTTCAATGTGCTCACTGATAAAACTAATAGGTACAAAAATATAATGGTCTGGATGTTCTTTCCGTTCTCTAAGATACTCCAAGACATCTGGCTTAATCCATGGAATCCCGATATCACTTTCACTCTGCCAGGTATTTGTATATTGAGTGGAACTCAAACCTAGTTTTTCAGCGACTAACTTGCTATTTTCAAAAATTTGATCGATATAAGGATCACCAAAATCCAAGGCAAAAATGGGCACACTATGAGCTGAAAAGATGACTTTAAAGCTATCCTGCTTTACTTCTTCTTTTAAAATCTTAGCAATTTCATCTGCCCAATAGTTTAAGAGCGCTTCTTCTTGATACCAGTCCTTAATAACAAAAAATTGGATCTGCTTGCTTTCTAAAAATTTTTCATAGCCCATGACAGAATAGAAAGAATAATGAGGCTCCAAAATCAAGCAAATACACTGCTCGATTCCGTCTGCTTCCATCTGACCAATCACATTTGGAATAAAGGGACTGGAAAACTTATTAGCAAAATAAACACTATACTCATTTCCCAGCCTAGCCTCTACCAAGGCAACCTCTTCACGCGTAATTTTTTGCAGAGGCGTGCCGCCAATTCGTACATAATTATCATAGAGAGTTTGAATTTCGTGGTCTTGAGGTCTCACTCCACGACGAATATTTGTGAAAAAATCAGCCACACCTTCAAAGGTAATCTCTTCTGGTGAACCGAAAGTCATCATTAAAATTGCTTTTTTCATAATCGCTTCCTTGTGATATTTTTATCAAGTTTATTTTATCATTTATCCATTAATAAGTAAACGCCAACATAGCGAATTTCCCTAACTTATGTCTTTTGTTTTTCTCTTCTTTCTATGATACAATGGAAAAAATAAATTCAAAAGGAGTTTTTTATGACTTATCCAAATCTCTTGGACCGCTTCTTAACCTACGTTAAGGTCAACACGCGCTCTGATGAACACTCTACTACTACTCCAAGTACGCAGAGTCAGGTAGATTTTGCTACAAATGTTCTTATTCCTGAAATGAAACGTGTTGGATTACAAAATGTTTATTATCTACCAAATGGTTTTGCAATTGGAACCTTGCCAGCCAATGATCCATCTTTAACACGTAAGATTGGCTTCATCTCCCACATGGATACTGCTGATTTTAATGCCGAAGGAGTCAAGCCACAGGTAATTGAAAACTACGATGGTGGTGTGATTGAACTTGGAAATTCTGGTTTCAAACTCGATCCAGCTGACTTTAAGAGTCTAGAGAAATATCCAGGACAAACGCTCATCACAACCGATGGAACAACCTTACTAGGTGCTGATGACAAGTCAGGGATTGCTGAAATTATGACTGCTATTGAATATCTGACTGCCCATCCTGAAATCAAGCACTGTGAGATTCGTGTTGGTTTTGGTCCAGATGAAGAAATCGGTGTTGGTGCCAATAAATTTGATGCAGAAGATTTCGATGTAGATTTTGCCTATACTGTAGATGGCGGACCTCTCGGAGAACTTCAGTACGAGACCTTCTCAGCCGCTGGTGCTGAATTGCATTTCCAAGGACGCAATGTCCACCCTGGTACTGCCAAAGGGCAGATGGTCAATGCCCTTCAGCTAGCAATTGATTTTCATAATCAACTTCCAGAGAATGACCGACCCGAGTTAACAGAAGGTTACCAAGGCTTCTACCACCTAATGGATGTGATAGGTAGTGTCGAAGAGGCGCGTGCAAGCTACATCATTCGTGATTTTGAAAAAGATGCCTTTGAAGCTCGTAAAGCAGCAATGCAGTCTATCGCTGATAAGATGAATCAAGAACTTGGTAGCGACCGTGTCACCCTAAACTTGACAGACCAGTACTACAATATGAAAGAAGTCATTGAAAAAGATATGACTCCAATTACCATTGCCAAAGCAGTTATGGAAGATTTGGGGATTACTCCTATAATCGAACCAATCCGTGGAGGGACAGACGGCTCTAAGATTTCCTTTATGGGAATCCCAACTCCTAATATCTTTGCGGGAGGAGAAAATATGCATGGACGTTTTGAATACGTCAGCCTTCAGACTATGGAACGTGCGGTTGATACCATCATTGGTATCGTAGCTTATAAAGACTAAAAAGACGAGGTAGCTCAGCTACTTCGCCTTTCTTTTTATTCTGCTGGTTTTTCTTGATTTCCAGTACTTGTTGTAGATTCTGTTGTTTCCTTTTCTGACGCTGGTTCAGTAGGTTTAGAATCTGTTGCGTTGCTCGGTTTGTTTTCGTCGCTGGCAGTTTCACTGTTAGATTCTGCAGCTGCTGATGTTTCAGTTTCGGGACTTGTCTTATCACCATTTGCCTCGGCATTTGTTGCTGGAGTTGCTTCTTCACTCGCACTTGATTTTGACTTGATTTCTTGATTCAAGACTAGAATAGCTTTTGTCAATTCAAGTAAAGCAGCTTTATCCTTACTCTTAGCAGAAAGTTGATCTAGTAATGCATCCACCTTATCAAAGTCCGCATCAGAACCCTTATTGTTTTCTAAGTAAGCGTGAAGTGACATGAGGATATCGTAAAGTTTTTGATAGAGTACAAGTGTCTGAGGATCTTGCTCAGCATTTTCTTTCTCTTGTTGAAGAGCGCTAGCAATACGAGTCAAGACATCTTTTACCTGACTATTTACTTCATCCAAGTCTGCATCAGTCTTGTTTGTAGCAACTTTGAGATTTTCTACTTCTTCTGCCAAGGATTGTCTGATTCCTTCTTCTTGGATTTGTTCCAAGAGTTGATGTGCCTTGCTCAAGAGGCTTTCTACCTCTTCCTTGCTAACATGATTGACATGCTCTTCAGGCATAAAGTCTCCATACAATTCTTTCAAGAAGCCATAAATAGCTGTCTTGGCACTTTGATTATCAACTTTTTCAGTATCTAGAACTGTCTGACTTGATTTCGCAGTAGTTGGCTGAGCTTTCAACGCTTCTTCCACTTCTTGTTTTGCCTGATATATACTTGGGAATAATTTGTTCAATTCTGCTGCCTTAAGGAAGGATTGAGATTGATACAAAGTCCAAGTCAACTGAGCTACTTTGTTTCGAAGTTCATCACTCAAACGACCGTCATTTACGTGTTCGTAGAAGTACTTGATGTATTCTACAGTTGTAACACCTGTTCGGTCATTAAAGTCTTGCAAGGCTTGAAGTTGTGATTCAACCGCTGCTAAACCAGCCTCATCTTTTGCCAACTTAGCTTCTTGGAGTCGAACGAGAAGGTCTTTCTTTGGAAGTCCAAAAGTGTCTGTATCCAGTGTATTGATTTTATCAATCAAGGCTTGATATTTCTTATCTAGAGCACTGGTTTCAACAGGTTTGACACTTTCATCAATATGGATATATTGCTTATCAAAGAGATCAAGGGTTGCAAGATAACCTGCTGTAGAGTTAGTTGCCAGTTTCTTCATGTTTTCAGTAAACTGGCCTAAAGCTAACTCAATCTGTCTTTGTTCGATAGGCTTGTCTTTGTAGATACTTCTGCTATCAGCTAGAAGTTGATCTACTTTTTCCAAGACTGCCTTCTCATCAAAAGCTCCAGGTTGATAATTGGATTGTAGAGCTGGAATCTTGTTTTTCAAAGCCACTTCATACCCCTTAGTTTGAACCTTGATGTAGTGATTATGGTCGCCATGAGGAATCACAAAACTACCATTTTCTACCTGTAAGCTATACGGAGACACGCCATCTCTCAAAGCAGTCGTGTAGAGTTCGTTTAGGAAATCAAGTTCTGGATTTCCAGTTTGGAATGGCAAACGAACATGTTCCTTACGAACAGCATATGGGTGGATATGAGTTGGATCGTAGGCTTGGTCTGGATTTCCAAAGACAAAGAATCCGTTTGAAATTCTAATCGCTTCAAGTGGAACACCATAGGTCTTAGAAATATAAGCAATCTTTTCTTCATCGCTAGCATCTCGTGAGAAAGACTCTACCGTTTTAGCAAGAGGTTTTACAGGCTCTGCATCATGATGTGTTTTCAGATGATCCTGAGCTGCCTTAATTTGCTCTGCTGTCAAATCTTTCTTGAAGAAGTAATGATTGTGATCTCCATGTGACATGACAAAACCTTGTTCATCCTCACTGATGACACGATTGGCATCAAAACCGTGATCATGGTCTTCATCATGATGGTGTCCATGATGATCTTCATCGTGATCATCATCATGAGCTGGATTTGGTGTTGCTGTATTTGCCCCTTTCAAGTGGTCTTGTGCGGCCTTGATTTGATCAGCAGTCAAATCCTTCTTGAAGAAGTAATGATTGTGGTCACCATGACTCATGATAAATCCTGATTCATCTTCCGCAATAATACGATTAGCATCAAAGCCGTGTCCACCTTCTTCATGTTCCTCATGTGAAACACCAGGATTGATTGGAAGAGATGGCGAAGGTGTTGTTAGGCCATTGTTTGGAAGAGTCGGTTGACCAATTTGGTTCGCCTTAGGAATGTAATGGAAATGATCGCCATGTCTTACAATATAAGCTGTAGCAGTTTCTTCGACAATATCTTTAGGATTAAAGATATAACCATCAGATGTTGAAGAGATAGCCTTATTTGTAAGCAAGGAAGGATGATTCAAAGTAGATGGACTGCTTGGAAGACTTCCTAGACTAGACGCTACTCCATGAGGTTTTTCATTTGTAGAGACCGTAGAACCAGTTCCACCGATAGGCACCATTCTAGCAATCTTTTCTTCTAAAGGAGAGAGCTTGCTGTAAGGAATAAAGTGATAATGATCACCATGCGGAATCGCAACACCATTTGGTGTACGACTGATAATCTTAGCAGGGTCAAAGACTAAACCATCTGATTCACTGTAACGTTTGTCGCTAGGTGAATCGTAGAGTTCTTTCAATAGACTTTGGAGATTTTCAACTTTGCTTTCTGGCTTGCTAGTTGAGCCTTGTGCTACAGATTGCGTGTCATTATCACTAGCTGTTGAAGAATAGCTTAACTGACTTGGTTGCGTATTTTTGCCAGCTAAATGAGCTTTTGCTGCTGCTAACTCACTAGAAGACAAATCACTTTTTGGAATATAGTGATAGTGACCTCCATGAGGAACGATATAAGCATCACCCGTATCTTCGATAATATCAGCTGGATTAAAGACATAACCATCATCTGTCGTATAGCGTCCCTGAGACCTTGCTACAGCAACATCAGAGCTGACCTTCTCATTATCTTTGATGTGTTCTTGTTTTTGACGATTGATTTCATCCTTGGTTCGAACATTATCAGCATGAGCTGCATCTTTCAGGTAGACATAATATTTTCCATCGACCTTGATGATATAACCACCCTTGACCTCATTGACAATATCAGCGTCTTTAAGTTGATAATTAGCATCCTTCATCAAAAGTTCTTCACTGAAAATCGCATCATAAGGAACTTTCCCATTATAGTAATGATAGTGATCACCGTGTGACGTTACATAGCCCTGATCTGTGATCTTGATAACAATTTGCTCAGCCTGAATTCCTTCTTTTTGGCTAACCTGGTCTGGTGTCAGATTTTCAGTTTTCTGACTTGACTGACTACTATCCACATAAGAGACCCGATTATTGTCCTTATTTTCCTGCGAACGATGCTGATTTAATGCATAAGCACATAGACTCAAAGACACGATAACAGCTGATCCAGCTGCTATATATTTTTTACTGAATTTCATAAATCCCTCATTTCAATAAATGATGAAGCTTTTTCTTAACTTCTTTTCTCGGTTAAACAGTTTTTCCTAAACTGGTTATTTAACCAATTAATTAACCAGTAAATAGTTTACCTTTTTTAAGTCTATCTGTCAAGATTTTTATATCATTTTAAAAAATAAAAGCCAGTATTGCTACTGACTCTTACATCATTTTGATTTAACAAGATAAAATTTATGCTTCTGGTTTCGTCGTAACTGACTCATTACCTTTTAACAAAGCAAGCAATTTTTCTGCTTCTGCCATAATGCCATTATTATCCATGGTTTGGAGGTTCAAATTATTTCGTAAACCAGCTAGACTCTCTGCCACATTGTCTTTCAAACTAGCATCGGTTACTGTATCAAGTAGAGCTTCTACTTCTTTGAGTTTGGCTTCTACTTTTTCAGTCTCTACTTGAGGAACTTTAGCCTCATCTGTAGTATCTTCAGCTTCATCCTCTGTCTCTTCCGTATCAGTGCTTTGTTTATAAAGATTATCTGCTGAAGGATTTAAACCTGCGTGATTCTCTTTTTCATCAGATTCAGGGCGAGTTGGATCACTTACTTCATCATGTTTCTTATCTTCATCAGGTTTACTGTCTTCTGGCTTATTTTTACGAACATGGTCGCTGGCATTTCCCCAACCATTATCTGAGTGAGGACGTTCGTCTGGATGTTCTACATAATATTTTACAGTTGCAAAGAGATCCTCAAGGCTATAACCCTTAGGTGCCTCATAGAGTCCTTCGTCAAACCAACCAAATTTAATGTTATGGTAATGATCATAATGGGGAATAATCAAGCTTCCGTTTTTGACTTCAACAGTGTGTTGAAGATTGTAAGGCATGTGATCAAGTGGAACCTTCTTAGCTGCCTTCACTTTATTATAGATTGCTTCTACTCCTTTAACCTCAGTATTTCCTGAACCCTGATTATCTGTCGAAGGAGGCGTCAAACCTTTCTCTTTAGCATAAGCCTGAGCCGCTGCTCTTTCAGCTTCAGACAAACTATCTTTCTTAATCCAATGACTATGGGTCATATGTGGAGTTATATAGGCATCTCCCTCATCACTTGTAATATCACGAGTGTCAAAGATATAGCCATCTTCTGTTGTATACTTACCTGCTAATTTTGCTAATGTTATTTCATCGTCCGTATAAGCAATCTGAGAATTTGGTTTGCCAAGTCTCTCTGGATGAGTAATTGGTGCTAGGAATGCTAATAAATCATCTACCAATTTTCCTTTATTAGTCGATTCATCATTCAAGCGTTCTGCTAATTTATCTAAGGCTTGGAAATCAGAAGTACGACCCTTATTTTCAGACAAGGATTTATGAGCTTCGGCTAACAGATTATATGCTTTATCGTAGAATTCTTGGTCGCGAGGAGCAACATTTTCTTTCTTCGCAACTAGGGCATGCGTCTCTTGAGTTTTCTTAGACAAGAGATTATCAATAGCATCAATCTTATCCTTGGCCAAATCTTTAGCTAGAACATACCGACTAACACCCTTATCCTCGAAAATATATCCGTCACCAACTTTTCTAACAACCTGGTTGACATCAAGGTCAGCCGGTTTATTTTCTACTGGTGCTAAAGGTTTGGTAGCAGGAGCTGGCTTCAAAGGAGTGACACTTGGCAAGACACTGCCATTTTGTCCCTTAACAGCTATCATACGAGCCAATTTTTCTTCCAAAGGTGACATTTGTGAATAAGGGATAAAGTGATAATGGTCTCCGTGAGGCACTGCGACACCGTTAGCTGTACGTTTGATAATTTGTGCCGGATCAAAGACTAGACCATCAGATTCTACATGTCGTTCTGATAAAGGTTTGGCATACAATTCACGTAAAAGTGTTGGAATGTCTTCCCCTTGGTCTTGATGATAAGTTGGAGTGACAGTCAGATTAGGAGTTTCCGATAAACTTGGTTGGGCTGGTTTTACATCATTGCTATTTGGTTTACTTGAGCTTGTAGCAGAATGAGAACCCTGTTTACCATTCCAATAAGCTTGGGCAGCAGCCAGTTCTCCTGCAGACAAATCACTCTTAGGTATATAGTGGAAATGATTTCCATGCGGTACAACAAAAGCGTCTCCTGTATCTTCAATCACATCTGTCGGACTAAAGACATACCCATCATCCGTTGTATAGGCGCCTCCAGTTGCTCTATTCGGTGCCGGCGTATTGAGATTAAAGTTTGGCTTAATCGTTGAACTTGGTGTTGAACTTTGTTTCTCAGGACTGCTTGGTTTCGTATTGTCAGCATGACTTTGGACTGGCTGACCTCCAATTGGAAGATTTCGAGCCAATTTTTCTTCCAAAGCAGACATTTGCGAATAAGGAATGAAATGGAAATGATCCCCGTGAGGCACTGCCACACCATTTGCTGTACGTTTTGTAATCTGTGCTGGGTCAAATACCAATCCATCAGATTCCACATGACGTTGGCTAAGTGGCAAAGCGTACAATTCTTGAAGGAGACTAGCTAAATCCTCACTTTGACTGTCAGAATCTGTTGCAGGATTTTGAGGAGCCTCAGATTGACTCGTTCTCACACTAAATCTTGTTTCTCCCCTGCTTGAACGGTATTCAACCGTACTTAATTGACCGCCTTTTCCAGATAGGAAGGCTTGGGCGGCAGCTAATTCACTAGCAGACAAGTCACTCTTAGGAATATAGTGGAAGTGATTGCCATGAGGAACGATATAGGCATCACCCGTATCCTCAATGATATCAGAGGCATTAAAGATATAACCATCATCCGTTGTATAACGGCCTTGAGCTCTGGCAGCAACTACCGCCTGATCGTTAGAACTGCCTCCATGATTATGACTGTGTTCCTGCTTCTGGCGTTTAATCTCTTCTTTTGTCCGAATATTGTCCGCATGAGCCGCATCCTTGAGGTAAACATAGTATTTCCCGTCTACCTTAATGACATAACCACCCTTGATTTCATTGACAATGTCTGAATCCTTCAACTGATAATTCGGATCTTTCATGAGGAGTTCTTCACTGATGATAGCATCATAAGGAACCTTGCCATTATAGTAATGATAATGGTCTCCATGAGAGGTCACATAACCTTGATCAGTAATCTTGATAACAATTTGTTCGGCATTGATTCCCTCTCTCTTACTAACTTCATCTGGTGTCAAGTTCTCTGCCTTTTGACCAGCTTGATCACCATCAATATAAGCAACTCGATTAGAATCTTTCTTAACGTGACCAGCTTGATACCGCCCAAGTTCATAGGAACATACACTTAGAGCAAGGACTGCCACTGAACCCGCCACATATTTTTTATTGATTTTCATTCTTTCCTCACTTTAATTCTTCTGCTAGAACACTCATATTTTCTTCCAGGTTTTCTAAATAGGTCTTGTCATTTTGTGGGTCTGCCTCTAAAGGATTCAGAGTTTTAAGACCCACACCTGTTGATTTGACAAGAGTTTCAGCTACTTTTGAAGAAGCATTACTTTCTGTAAAAATCGTTTTAACCTTATAGGTTTTAACAAATTCCTGAATTTCTGTTAGTTGTCTTGGACTTGGTTCTTGTTCAGGAGAGATACCAGCGATTCCAAGTTGATTTAATCCAAATCTCTTAGCAAGATAAGAAAAGGCTGTATGCTGTGTTACAAAAGTTTTCTGACTCGCTTTTTCAAATTTAGGCTGGAATTTCTTAGTTAATTCTTGAGCTTTTTTGATAAAGGCTTGCGCATTTTTTTGATAAGTTTCTTTGTGCTCACTATCAACCTCTGAAAGTTTATCAGCGATAATTTGGGCTTCTTCACCAGCTTTTTCAGGATCTAGCCAAGTGTGAGGGTCATAGAGCGTTTTTTCATCAACTCCATCACCTGCTTCCACATCTTCTAGCCCTGGGACGCGGTCTAAAGTCATTCCCTCTGAAGCCTCTAAAACCTTAACTTTGGATTTTTTAAGATTGGGGTCCAGACTTCCCGCCCAAGATTCAAGCGTATGCGAATGGTAAACAAAGACATCTGCATCATAGATGGCTGCGATATCATTTGCTGAAGGTTCAAAGGAGTGAATCCCACTACTTGACTGAATCATCCGAACATCATTCAAGTCACCAGATACTTCCTTGACCATAGCATAGACAGGATAAAAACTTGTTACAATTTTCATCCCTTTCCCTGTCTGACTTTCCTTCTGCCCACAAGCACTTAAACACAAAAGAAAGACACTTAACAATACTAAAAATAAACTTTTTTTCTTCATAGATAACTCCTTAACTATTTAATTAACTGGTAAACATTCTACTCCTAAAAATTTAATCTGTCAAGCTATTTTTAGAAAAAATTTGAAATTTCTTTCACATATAAAAATCTGCTGAGTTTCAATAACTCAACAGATTCTCACTTTATATACTCAATGAAAATCCAAGAGCAAATTAGGAAGCTAGCCGCAGGCTGCTCAAAACACTGTTTTGAGGTTGTAGATGAAACTGACGAAGTCAGTAACCATGCATACGGCAAGGCGAAGCTGACGTGGTTTGAAGAGATTTTCGAAGAGTATTATTCTTCTATGGTAGAATGCTTATAACCATAAGTAAAGTAAATAATACTTCCTACTAACAATGCAACTAGGAAAGCAATCCAGGTTTCCATATTATACTGCAACATGAAGGATAAACAAATGATGATTGATAAAATCGGTAATAAGGGTACTAATGGTGTTTTAAATTCTCCAGCTTTGGGCATTCCTTTTTCTTTCCGTAAACGAATCAGACCATAAGCCAGCATGATCAAGTAGGCCAAGGTACAAATATTTAAGAAGGCTGCGATACTAGCAAGAGGGAACATTCCTGCTGCTACTGCTGAAGCTAGACCGGTCAAGATAGTAGCATTTTTTGGTACCTTGCTTGTTTTGGTTAGTTCTTTAAAGGTAGCAGGCATCAAGCCGTCACGCGCTAAACTGTAAATCATACGCGATAGGGCATAGGTCATCGAGATACAAACCGTAATCAAGGTCAAAATAGCCACTAATGACACATAGTTGGCTGCCCAACTAATCCCAATGCTGCGAAGAGCAAAGGCAACGGCATCGTCGACATTTAGGTGACTATAGTGAACCACACCAGTCAAAACAAGAGTCACCAAGGCATAAAGAATAGTTACGATAGAAAGCGATAAGACAATCCCTCTAGGAATATTTTTTTGAGGAGTCTTGACCTCATCTACAGCCATAGAGATGGATTCAAACCCCAAAAAACCAAAGAACATCAAGGACGCCCCAGCCATAATACCCGTACTAGCACCATATATTTGGCCAAAACCATAAGGGGCAAAATTACTCCAGTTATCAAGTTTGATATGCCAAATTCCTACTAAAACAAAGAGAGCTAAAGCGGAAAATTTCAAAATCACTAGAATAGAATTAAAGCGTAAGGCCGCCTTAGCATTAAGTAAAACCAGCGAGGTAACTAGAACCAAGACAAGAATAGGCAATAAATCAACAAATGTCCCTGCTTGAGGATTAAAGGTACCATTTAAAACCTGAGGAAGGGCTATCCCGTATTGAGAGAGCAAGCCTTTAAAATAAGCTGCCCAACCCGAAGCCACACCAGATATGGCTGTCATGAATTCCATCATGGTTAACCAGCCAGCCAACCAGGCTGGGAATTCTCCTAAAATAGCATAGAGATAACTGTATGCACCACCTGTAGCGGGTACTCGTGAAGCAAATTCTGCAAAAAAGAGGGCTGATAATCCTACACATAAGGCAGAAATAACGATTGAAATCACTAGGGCTGGACCAGCAAGTGTTGCGGCTGCAGTACCTGTTATAGTAAAGACACCTGTCCCTACCATGGCTCCGATACCCAGCAAAATCAAATCCCATAACTTCAAATGCCTGTGCATCTCTGTTTTATCCAAACTAACATTCTTTGTTCTAAATATATTCATCTTTGACTCCAAAATAAAATGATGATTCTATTTTACCATAAATATAGGATATTTGTGAATATTTATAAAATGTTTTCCTAAAAAAAATCTGACTACTTTTGTAATCAGATTTTTATCTATTCTAATTCATTTCTTTAAAGGCTGCTTCTGCATCCGCATTACTGATAACACCAAATTGAATCTTTCCAATCTTGCCTTGACTATCAATTAGGTATTCTGTAGGAATGCTTCGAATTTGATAAGCTTGGAATGTAGTTGCTTTGGTGTCATAAAGAACTGGGATATCCTTATAACCTTGATCTTGGAACCATTGTGGGAATTGCTCGACAGTTTTTTCACCTTGAATTCCTGGTGCAATGACACTAAGAATTTCAAAATCACGATCTGGTTTCGCTGCTAATTCCATCAACTCAGGCATACTTTTCTTACATGGACCACACCATGAAGCCCAAAACTTCAAGTAGACTTTTTTCCCCTTATAATCAGATAACTTAACTTCTTTACCATCCATAGATTGCAAGGTGAAGTCTGGAGCCTCTTTTCCAACAGCAATTTGTTGTACAGGCGTTTGTTGCTGTTGTTTTGGGGATTGTTGTGGAGCTTGAGTCTTTTTAGTCTCTTCCTCACCACAGGCTATCAATACGACTAATGACAAGAGGCTTAAGCCAGCAAACATTACTTTTTTCATCTTTTTCTCCTTTATTCAAAAATTCCAGCTAGAATATTTACTTGTCCTAATAGTAACAAAATTCCCATTAAAATAATGAGGAAACCACCAATTTTCTTCAGTAGCATCATATGACGTTTGATTTTACTAAAATAAGGCATTACTACACCTGAAGCTAGAGCCAAAACTAAGAAAGGAATGGCCATCCCAAGCGTATAAATCAAGGTATAGATAGCACCCTGCCAAGCGCCATTGCCTCCAGAAGCCGCAAGAGCTAAAACAGAACTTAAAACTGGACCAATACAAGGCGTCCAACCAAAGCTAAAAGTAATACCGAGTAAAAAGGCTGACCAATAACGATTGGCTTCTGATTTCTTAAAAGTAAAGCTTTTTTGAACCTCTAATTTCTTAAAATGAAAAATTTCCATCTGGTGCAGACCTAAAATGATGATAATTGTTCCCATGGTATAGCGAAACCAATTGGTATAAAGAATATTACCAAAGTAACCAGCACCAAAGCCTAGAATAAAGAAAATGAGAGAGATACCTGCTATAAAGCAAAGTGTTCGAATCAGACCTGACCAGGCAACCTTTCTCCCAAACAAAGAAAAGCTTTTTGCACTTTCCTGATCATCCAATAAAATCCCAGCATAAACTGGCAAAAGAGGAAAAATGCAAGGGGAAAAGAAGGACAAGATCCCTGCTAAAAAAACGGAGATTGAAAATACTATCGTTTCCAATAAAAAACCAACTTTCTTAATAATTCTAATTCTATTTTACTATAATCAATTTCATTTGTATGATTTCTGCTACGCAATTTGAATTAGTCTGTACTTGAAATATTTTCCGGTACTAGTTCATTCAGATTCTGGCCCTTTTTTGCCTCCTATACACAAAAAAAGCCTACTGCCCAAGCTAGAAAGCTTGATACAATAGGCTTTTGGAAGGTTGATTATTTAACAGCGTCTTTAAGAGCTTTACCAGCTTTGAATGCTGGAACTTTAGAAGCTGCAATTTTGATTTCTTTACCAGTTTGTGGGTTGCGACCTTTACGTGCAGCACGCTCACGAACTTCAAAGTTACCAAAACCAATCAATTGAACTTTTTCACCAGCTGCAAGGTACTCAGTTACTGCTGCGAATACAGCTTCAACTGCTGCTGCTGAGTCTTTCTTAGTCAATTCTGTAGCTTCTGCTACTTTAGCGATCAAATCTTGTTTGTTTGCCATGTTAATGATTCCTCCAATTTAATTTCTAATTAACAAATATAATCATATCCTAAAATCCCTTTTAGGTCAAGTTAAAAACGCTATTTCTTCCCATTTTATTTATTTTTTTAGGAGTGGTAACGTACTAAAACAGCCCAAGCATTCTCACCCGTGTGAGTTTGAATAATAGAGCCCGTTTCCAAAACTGAAATAGGCTTTTCAACATAAGCTTGTAAGCTTTCTTTCATCTCTTTTGCCCAATCAGCACTACCAGAATATGAAATTCCAATCTCCGCTACAGAACGTTCAGTTAGCGAACTTGTCAGCTCATCCAACCATTTTTTAAAAGTTTTAGCTCCACGACCTTTAACGATTGGCTGCAATTCATGGTCTTTCATTTGCATAACAACACGTATATTGAGAAGTGAACTCAACAATCCAGTTACACGACCAATACGACCACCTTTTACCAAATTTTCCAAAGTTGAAACGCCAATATAGAGTTCTGTGTTGTTTTTAACTGCTTCTACACGAGTTAGAATTTCCTCCATATCTTTGCCTTCTTGAGCTAACTTCGCAGCCTCAACTACCTGGAATTTCAAGGCTTGATCAGTGAAGGAACTATCAATCACCGTCACGTCGGCAGTAGATAAACTAGCACCTTGGCGTGCTGCTTCTACAGTACCTGAAAGGGCATGAGACATATGAATAGCAAGAATCTGGCTACCATCCTTAGATAGTTCTTCAAACACTTCAGCAAAGACACCTACAGGTGGCTGGCTTGTCTTAGGAAGATTTTTAGCTTCTTGCATCAACTGAAGAAATTTACCTTCTTCTTTTAAATCAGCATCAGAATAAACAACATTATCAATCATTACAGATAGTGGAACAACAGTGATATCTAATTGTTTTACTAGTTCTGGTTCAATAGTAACAGATGAATCGGTTACAATCTTAATTTTTGTCATAGTTGCAATCTTTCTATTTTAGGATTCAGATTGGTTTTCTTACTCTTAATTATATCAAAAAAAGATTAAAAATCCTAATGGAGTCATTCAAATTTTCCTTAAAAATTTGATATAATCTACTTATAAGAAAAGAGGTTCCTATGATTAAAAAAATTTATCCCGTTTTAACCATTTTACTAGGTGCTGCTATTTATGCTTTTGGGCTGACTTATTTTGTAGTTCCCCATCATCTCTTTGAAGGAGGGGCGACAGGTATTACCCTCATCACCTTTTATCTTTTTAAAATCCCTGTTTCTCTCATGAACTTGCTGATTAATATTCCCCTTTTCATCCTGGCTTGGAAAATCTTTGGAGCCAAATCCCTCTATTCTAGTTTGCTCGGAACCTTAGCCTTGTCTGCCTGGTTGGCTTTTTTTGAGCGGATTCCCCTTCATATTGATCTTCAAGGTGATTTACTGATTACAGCCCTCATAGCGGGAATTCTATTGGGAATTGGGCTCGGAATTATCTTTAATGCTGGTGGGACAACTGGTGGAACTGATATTGTAGCTCGTATTCTCAATAAATACACTCATATATCTATGGGGAAACTGCTCTTTATCTTAGATTTTTGTATTCTCATGCTCATTCTCCTCATCTTCAAGGATTTGAGATTGGTTTCCTACACGCTCTTATTTGATTTTATCGTTTCTCGTGTTATCGATTTGATTGGCGAAGGCGGCTATGCCGGCAAAGGATTTATGATTATCACAAAACGTCCTGATCAACTTGCTAAGGCGATTAATGATGACCTTGGAAGAGGTGTTACTTTTATCTCAGGTCAAGGTTACTATAGTAAAGAAGATTTAAAAATCATCTACTGTATTGTTGGAAGAAATGAAATTGTGAAAATGAAGGAAATGATTCATCGAATCGATCCTCAAGCCTTTATCACGATCACAGAAGCCCACGAAATACTTGGAGAAGGATTTACCTTTGAAAAAGAATAAAAGAGGTCTTGTAGTGACCTCAAAAGTTAGACTAAATCTTCTATCTTTTGGGGTACAGACAACCTCTTTTTTGTTTACTCAATTTCTTAAGACCAATTCCGAGCTACTTCTTCATCTGCCTTTAACTGGTCCACTAATTGGTCGACTGAGTCAAATTTGGTCATATCTCGAATACGATCAAGCCAATAAACCATAACGGTTTCACCATAAATATCTTGATTAAAATCAAAAATGTTGACTTCAAAACGTGCTTCTTCTCCATCAAAGGTCACATTTTTTCCAACACTAGCCATAGCACGATACTTCTGTCTTTGAATCTCAACATCAACCACATAAACGCCATCTGCCGGCATATAAGTACGGTCTAAAAGCACCAAATTAGCTGTTGGATAACCAATCGTACGACCACGAGCATTACCATGGACAACCATTCCTCTTGATGGAAGCGGTACCCCCAAAAGTTCTCCTGCTTCTTTCACATTTCCGTCTAAAATAGCTTGACGAATACGTGTTGAACTAATCTTTCCTTTCTCATCTTCTACAGGTGGGACGATGATAACTTCTCCATCAAAGTAATCCTTTAAATCTTCTGCCGTTTTTTTGTCAGAACCAAATGTATAATCAAAACCTGCAACAATAATTTTGGCATTCATAGCCTTGATATAGGTTGCAAAAAATTCTTCTGCCGTGAGACTAGCGAATTGGCTACTAAAATCAAGGAGATATAATTCTTCTACACCTTCGCGTTTTAATTTTCTTTCACGTTCAGCAGGATTTAAAATATGTAAAAACAAATCAGGATGATAAGGCTCTAAAGCAATCTTTGGAGATTCATTAAATGTCATAACTACGATAGGCAATAAATCCTTTCTCGCAGCCTTGTTGGCAACACGAAATAATTCTTGATGTCCCTTATGTATACCATCAAAATAGCCAAGAACTACGACTGAATCAGATGGTGTGCCAATATCTTTTTGGTTTTTTATAGGAATAGTAATAATCATAAAATAATTATATCATAGTGATAGCTATTTCTGAACCAGAAAATCTGAAATGTCCTTTTTTTAACCTGAAGTGTAGCAGTTTAGAAGAATTTTGTTTTTGAAATCTTAATAAAGAACAAGAGATTGAATTAAAAATCTTAAAATCAGAAAAACGCATCATATCAGCTACCTAAAACTTGATACAATGCGTTTATTTAAATATGAAACAATCTACTCCATTTTTCAAAATGAACATCCAGCAGCCTTTTTACTTTTTATTAATAAGTTCCTTCTTCACCTTGGCTAGTCAAGATAACAGGTCCATCTTTAGTAATCACGAATTGGTGTTCATATTGACAAGATAAACCACCGTCAATGGTTTTATGCGCCCAACCGGTCTTCATATCAGTATCAATTTCCCAGTCACCTGTATTGATCATTGGTTCAATGGTCAAAACCATTCCTTCACGGAGACGAAGACCACGACCAGCAATACCATAGTTAGGAACCATTGGTTCTTCGTGCATGGTTGGACCAACACCATGACCAACCAAATCACGTACTACACCGTAACCACGACTTTCAGCGTATTCTTGAATCGCTGCACCGATATCACCGATACGATTTCCAACAACAGCTTGCTCGATTCCCTTGTACATGGCTTCTTTGGTCACATTCATCAAGTTTTTCACTTCTTCGGACGGTGTACCAACAGCATAAGCCCAACACGAGTCTGCTAAACCACCAGAGTAGCTCTGAGTGTATTTTTTCATTTGCTCCACATTGTTGAAGTTTAGTTTTGAGACATTCAGGTCAGATTTAGCAATAGGACCTCCCAAAACCATATCAACCTTGAGTAAATCACCATCTTTCAAGATATAGTGACGAGGAAAAGCGTGAGCTACTTCATCGTTAAGAGAGCAGCAGGTAGCATAAGGATAGTCCATCATAGCACCGTCAACACCAATCTGAAGCGGAAGGAAATTTTCTTCCTTACAACGACGGCGGACATACTCTTCAACTTCCCACATATCTACGCCAGGCTTAATCAAATCACGTAAGCCGATATGAATGCTTGCTAGAAAATCCCCAGCCTTGTCCATAGCTTCGATTTCACGAGCTGATTTTAATGTTATCATTTTTTCTCCTAGTTTCTAATTAATTTTAACGGTCACATTTGCTTTTGAAACAATCTGGTGACCATGATAAATATCATAATCGATAATAGCTGACCGTCTCGTATGATGGATAATACGTGCTTGAATACGCAGTATATCATCTATCTGAACAGCCTGTAAAAAGTAAATCAGCATCTGCTCAATAATGAGATTTCGACCACTATTAACAACTAAATCTTGGGTCATGTGGGTCAAAATTTCTGCCAATACACCATTAGCCAAAACACCGTTCTTCTCAAGCATAAAGGGTTCCACTGTAATGACTACTTCATCATGATGATAAGAAAGTTTTTGTCCAATCTGCTCAGAAAAAGTAGGTAGAGCAGAAACTTGGGAACGACTCATCTTCTCCATGACATCTCGTCTAGTTATAACGCCAAGTAAGGTTTGATTACTTCGAATAACTGGTACCATTTCAAAGTCTTCAGCAATCATCCGTTGACTCACATTGGCAATATTTGTCGATAATCCAACTAAAAATAGACTGCGGGACATGACCTTATCAATTGTGGTACTTGGTGACTTATCACCAGCGTCTCTCATGGTTACAACGCCCACAACAACCTGATGTTGATTAATAACAGGGAAACGACTGCTACGATTCTTACGTACCAAGTCCAAATAATCTTTAACAGTGTCGGTCTCTCTCAGAAAACCATATTCATGACTCGGACGGTACAGTTTCTCAACTGTCAAAATATCTGTTTTGATTTGAACATTTGACAAGGCTTTATTGATCATGGTCGCAACGGTGAAAGTATCATGCTTGCTTCTTAGAACAGGAATTCCTTTTTGATTGGCCAGTTTAATGACATCATCATGAACCTGAAATCCACCTGTAACCAGAACTGCATTTTCATTTTCCAGCGCTAATAATTGAATACGAGTCCGGTCTCCGACAATCAAGAGCCCCCCATCATGAAGGTAAGATAAGATATTTTGCTCAGTCATGGCACCGATTGAGAACTTACTAAACTCTCTCTCTAAACCTTCTTGACCAGCTAGAACCTCAGAAGAAGTCACTTCTGCAATTTCAGCAAAAGTTAATCTTTCAATGGCAACTTTTTGTGATTTAACACGGATAGTACCACTTCTAGGACGGGTTTCCACAATTCCACGGTTTTCAGCTTCTTTAATGGCGCGATAAGCCGTTCCATCACTGACTCCCAGATGATTGGAAATGCTACGAACACTGACCCTTTTACCAACGGGTAATTCTTCCAAATAACTTAGAATTTCTTGGTGCTTACTCATTGAATTCTCCTTTTACATACCGAAATTCAAGATAATCCCGCATTTTTCTTGTGTAGCGATCACTTCCTTTAAACTGACGAATCAATCGAAATCCAGCCTTAAGAGCAACCCTTTGGCTAGCTTCATTTTCAAGGTGAGTAATGATGGCTAATTGTTTTAAACCAAATTCTTCAAAAGAAAGCTGACATAGTTTTTTTACAACTTCTGTCATGAAACCTTGAGACCATGCATCTTTTCTCAAAAAATAGCCAAGCTCTGCTTCTTTTTTGATTTCATCTAACTTCTCAAATTTAATAGAACCAATCATTTTTTCAGTTTTCTTGTCACAAATAGCCCATACTCCTAAAGGAGCCTTCATAAAGTAATTAGCCAGTGCATATTGGCTTTCTTCCAGACTTGCCTGAGTCGGAAAAATAAATTGGAGATTTTCGGGATTTGAAGCTATCTCATGAAAGTCTTGACTATCACTAAAAAAGAAAGGACGCAAATACAAGCGATCCGTTTCAAAAAAAGAAAACATTGCTAATTTGGTCCAAATATTCATAATCACCTCTACGGTTTATTCTTCAACAAGTGTAATATCCGCTCCTAGATTACGTAATTTTTCAATAATATCTGAATAACCACGTAAGATGAACTCAATATTTGTAATTTCAGTTTTACCTTCAGCCATCAAACCAGCAATGACAAGTGCGGCCCCAGCTCTAAGGTCAGTAGCTTTTACATTTGCCCCACGTAAACTACGTCCACCGTTATATAAAATATGGTCATTTGTAGTCGTAATATCCGCGTCCATCTTTGCTAGTTCAAAAACATGGTTTACACGTTTCTCATAAATGGTATCAATAATGGTACCACGCCCTTCCGCTGTTAACAAGAGAGGAGTAATTGGTTGTTGCAAGTCAGTAGCAAAACCAGGATAAGGAGCTGTCTTAATATTGATTGCTTTCAAATTAGACTGTTCCTCGACAAAAATGCTGTCTTCAGATACAGTCATTCGAACTCCCATTTCTTCCAACTTCGCAATGAAACCTTCTAAGTGTTCGTATAGTACATTATTAATACGAATTCCCTTACCAACTGCAGCAGCTAAGGAAATATACGTTCCAGCTTCAATACGATCTGGAATCACCTGATGACGCGTTCCGTGTAATCTTTCAACACCATCAATAATGATGATATTGGTTCCTGCACCACGGATATGGGCACCCATATTATTCAAGAGAGTAGCTACATCAATAATCTCAGGCTCACGGGCTGCATTTTCAATAATAGTACGACCACTTGCTTTAACCGCAGCAATCATCGTATTAATAGTCGCACCGACACTAACCGTGTCCATGTAGATACTTGCGCCGTGAAGTCCTGTATCTTTGGCAGATAACTTCATGTTATCTCCCTCGTAGCTGACAGTTGCTCCCATAGCTTCAAAAGCCTTAAGGTGTAAGTCAATAGGGCGAGGTCCCAAATCACATCCACCAGGTAAACCAACAGTAGCTTCACCAAAGCGACCTAAAAGACTTCCATAAAAATAATAAGATGCACGAAGACTGTTGATTTTCCCATAAGGCATTGGAATATTTTGAACACCTCTTGGATCAATCTCCAATACATCGTCATAACGCTTAACGGTAGCACCCATTAACTCCATGATTTCGACAAGACTAGCAACATCAGAAATATCAGGTACACAATCTAAAGTCACAACATCATCTGCCAAAATAATAGCCGGAATTAAAGCTACAACACTATTTTTTGCGCCACTAATGGTAATCTCACCTTGCAGAGGCAAGCCACCATTGATAACAATTTTTCTCATTTTAAATTTTTAATACTCTTTCAAAATTTCTAAAAAGGTCCTGCATTAAAGTATATCATAAATTCACCCTTTTTTCCATCATTTTCAATTATATTAGCTGAATCGGATTTATTAGTAAATGAGCTGTCTTGAAATGTTTTGCCCCCTAAATACAAAAAAAGCCCTTCGGATCAAATCCGAGGGGCTAGAAACGTTGTTAAATCAACGGTCGAACTTTTGAATTTCAAGGTTCGGGATAAAATAGTTCACTGAACTATTTTATTTTTTAAGGTTGTAGAATGATTTCAATCCACGGTATTCAGCTACTTCACCAAGTTGGTCTTCGATGCGAAGCAATTGGTTGTATTTAGCGATACGGTCTGTACGTGAAAGTGAACCAGTCTTGATTTGTCCTGCGTTAGTTGCAACTGCGATGTCAGCGATTGTTGAATCTTCAGTTTCACCTGAACGGTGTGATACAACGGCAGTGTAACCAGCTTCTTTAGCCATTTCGATAGCTTCAAAAGTTTCAGTAAGAGTACCGATTTGGTTAACTTTGATAAGGATTGAGTTAGCAGCACCTTCTTGGATACCACGTGCAAGGTAGTCAGTGTTTGTTACGAAGAAGTCGTCACCAACAAGTTGTACTTTCTTACCAAGACGTTCAGTAAGAGCTTTCCAACCATCCCAGTCGTTTTCATCCATACCATCTTCGATAGTGATGATTGGGTATTTGTTAACCAATTCTTCAAGGTAATCGATTTGTTCTGCAGATGTACGAACAGCAGCGCCTTCACCTTCAAATTTAGTATAGTCGTAAACTTTACGTTCTTTATCGTAGAATTCTGATGAAGCACAGTCAAATCCGATAAATACGTCTTTACCTGGAACATATCCAGCAGCTTCGATCGCAGCAAGGATAGTTTCAACACCGTCTTCAGTTCCTTCGAAACGAGGAGCGAATCCACCTTCGTCACCTACGGCAGTTTCCAAACCACGTGATTTAAGGATTTTCTTAAGAGCGTGGAAGATTTCAGCACCGTAACGAAGAGCTTCTTTAAATGTTGGCGCACCAACTGGCAAGATCATGAACTCTTGGAATGCGATTGGAGCGTCAGAGTGAGAACCACCGTTGATGATGTTCATCATTGGAGTTGGAAGAACTTTAGTGTTGAATCCACCAAGGTAGCTGTAAAGTGGGATTTCAAGGTAGTCAGCAGCAGCACGAGCTACAGCGATAGACACACCAAGGATTGCGTTTGCACCCAATTTACCTTTGTTAGGAGTACCGTCAAGAGCGATCATAGCACGGTCGATAGCTTGTTGATCACGTACATCGTAGCCAATGATAGCTTCAGCAATGATGTTGTTTACGTTGTCAACAGCTTTTTGTGTACCAAGACCACCGTAACGAGATTTGTCACCATCGCGAAGTTCAACTGCTTCGTGTTCACCAGTAGAAGCTCCTGATGGAACCATACCACGTCCGAAAGCACCTGATTCAGTGTAAACTTCTACTTCAAGTGTTGGGTTACCGCGTGAGTCTAGGACTTCGCGAGCGTAAACATCAGTAATAATTGACATTTTTTACTCTCCTTATGAGTTAAATTTTTTACACCTCTATAATACCTTAAAACCCCTCCTTTTTCAAGAAAAAACGTTATCTTTGTGCAAATTTTCCTTAACTTTATAAAGTAATCGCTTTCTTTTGTCTGTTTTATTCTAACTTTTATGATATACTGTTTTCATGACAGATTTATCAAAACAATTACTTGAAAAAGCTCATGGTGGACCAAAATTAAATCCAGATGAGCAAAGACGCTATCTTGGCACTTTTGAGGAAAGAGTTCTTGGATATGCAGATATTGACACAGCAAATAGCCCTCAGTTAGAAAAAGGCTTTTTATCTATTTTAGAAAATCTTCAGGAAAAAGCAGAACCACTATTTGTGAAGATTTCACCAAATATCGAATTTGACAAACAAGTTTTCTACTTAAAAGAAGCAAAAGAAACTGATAGTCAAGCTACCATTGTATCTGAAGAGCATACTTCTTCTCCTTTTGGCCTTATTATCCACACCAATGCACCAGTTCAAGTAGAAGAAAAGAACCTTCGACTTGCTTTTGCAAAACTTTGGAAAGTTAAAAAGGAAGAACCAGCCAAAACATCCTTCTGGAAGAAATGGTTTGGCTAAATATTGCGCATATTTAATAAATGCCCAATATTGTTAGCCGTGCGCTCCAGATAGAGACTGGCATTTTTCAAACTATCTTCTAAAGGTTCGCTTTTCTCTAAAATAGAAAAGGTAGCTTGGATATTTTCAAATGGTAGTGAAGGTAAATCTTCAGCGAGACTACCGCAAATAGCAATAACAGGAACTCCGACAGGGGTTCTTTTTGCTACCCCTATCGGCGCTTTCCCTGCTAAACTTTGACGATCTAGCCTTCCTTCTCCAACAATAACCAAGTCAGCATCTGAAACTTTCTTATCAAAGTCAATCAAATCTAAACAAGTGTCAATTCCAGATACGATACTTGCTTGAGCAAAGGCACACAAACCGCCAGCAATGCCTCCACCAGCTCCTGCTCCTTTAATTTCCAATGTTACAGGTGAGGCTTTTTCATAAAAATCTTGGATTGCCTGATCTACGACTGCAAACATAGTAGGATGTAAACCTTTTTGTTTGCCAAAAGTGTAAGTCGCACCTTGATAACCACATAAGGGACTCGCGACATCTGCTAAAATACGGATTTGAACACCTTCAGGAATTTCATAGCGATTTTCTGTTGACATAGAAGCTAAGTTTAATAAGGACTGACCGCAAGCGGGCAAGACATTTCCATCCCTATCATAAAATCGATAACCTAAACCAGCAGTGATCCCAATTCCTCCGTCATTACTGGCCGTGCCACCAACGCCGATATAGATTTCTTTAATCCCTTGAGCAATGAGATGACGAATCAACTCTCCAATACCACAAGTCTGAATTTGAAGTGGATTTCGTTTCTCTATCGGAATTTTTCCAAGGCCAACTAAGTCAGCCACTTCAAATAGTGCCAGTTGTTCTTTTTGAAAATAGCTCATGGCTTCTTTTTGTCCAAAAGGGCCTGTCACTTGGATCCATTTTTCTTCAATGTCAAGAGAATGTCGAATAGAATCTACTGTACCTTCGCCACCATCACCAACAGGGCAGAGGAGACATTCTACATCTGCTATCGATTGTTGGAAGCCTCTTTTTATTGCTTCAGCTACCTGATCAGCGGTCAAGCTTTCTTTAAATGAATCTGGTGCAATTACAATCTTCATATTTTCCCTCATTCTAAACAGTCAATCAAAGGAAGAACTTCTAAAAAATCCCTCTTGTCAACATGATTCGGTATTTCTTTTTTGAGCACTTCTTTGGCACAAAAAGCAATTCCCAGTCCTGCTGACTTCAACATTAATAGGTCATTTGCCCCATCTCCGATTGCAACAGTTCTTTCTCTAGGAAGTTGCAGTTCCTTTCTCCATTGTTCTAGAGTATCTTTTTTGACCTGGGGACTGATAATTTGTCCAACTAATTCCCCTGTTAGAAAGCCACCTTTGACTTCAAGTTGGTTGGCAGAAAAATAGGCAATTCCAAGAGATTTTGCTAATCTCTCAACTATTGGAGAAAATCCACCGGACACCATACCAACTAGGATAGCATTCCTTTGGAGAATAGAAATGAATTCCTGGGCATTTGGCGATAGATGAATAGAATTGAAGACTGTATCAAAGACCGAAATAGGAAGGCCTTCCAACAAGAAAACTCTGTCTCGTAAACTCGTTTCAAAATTCAACTCTCCTCGCATTGCCTGACTTGTAAGCTGCGCAATTTCCGCCTCACGACCTGCCTCTCTTCCCAACAAATCAATCACTTCTTCTAGGATTAAGGTGCCGTCAACATCCATGACACACAAGCCTTTTACTTGGGACATCAGTTCTCCTCTCTAAACAGCCTAAAAATCGTATGAAGTCATCATACGATTTTATCTATTAATTAACTAAACTATGGTACAAGTCAAGGTATGACCTGCAGGCTGTATCCCATGAGAAATCACACTCCATAGCTTGTTTTTGTAGGTTTCTCCAAACATCAGGATGGTTTCTATACAAGTCCAATGCTGTTTGGAAAGTCCAATTTAACCAGTAAGGAGATAGATTGTCGAAGCTAAAGCCAGTACCGCTTCCTTCGATTGGATTGAAAGCACGAACGGTATCTCGCAAGCCACCAACTTCATGAACCAATGGCAAGGTTCCGTAACGCATCGCCATCATTTGAGACAAGCCACACGGTTCAAAACGACTTGGCATGAGGAAGAGATCACAAGCAGCGTAGATTTCTTGAGCTAGTTTGACATCAAAAGTGATATTTGCTGATAGCTTGTCTGGATAGATTTGAGCAAACCATGAGAAAGCTCCTTCAAAGGCTGGATCACCAGTTCCTAAAAGAACAATCTGAACATCATTTTGCAAGATATGGTGCAGACTTTCCACCACCACATCAAAACCTTTTTGACGTGTCAAACGAGAAACAATTCCCACCAGAGGAACGTCAGATCTAACTGGCAAGCCAACTCTCTCTTGCAATTTTGCCTTATTTTGGGCCTTCCCAGACAAATCTTCCTGATTAAAATGATAGTCTAAAAGGGCATCCGTCTGAGGATTATAAAGGTCAGCATCAATCCCATTTACGATACCAGATACCTTACCAGACTCCATTCGAAGAATCTGATCCAAGTTACATCCAAACTGACTAGTCATAATTTCATGAGCATAGCTAGGCGAAACGGTTGAAACACGATCCGCATAGAGAATACCTGCCTTCATCCAGTTCAGACAGTTGTTCCATCGAAGGGTGCCATCAGCATAACGCTCAAAGCCAACTCCAAACAAATCCCATAACATTCCTTCTGAAAATTGTCCTTGGAATTCCAAATTATGAATGGTTAAAACAGTTTTTATTCCTTGATAGGCTTGAATCCAACGGTATTTTTCCTTCAACAAGAAAGGAATCATAGCTGTATGGTAGTCATGAACATGGAGAAGATCAGGAATAAAGTCAATCCTTTCCATAGCCTCAATGGCAGCTAGTTGGAAGAAAGCAAAGCGTTCACCGTCATCAAAATCACCGTAAACATGACCACGGAAAAAATAATATTGGTTGTCAATAAAGTAGAAGGTTACACCATTTAAGACTGTTTTCTTAATCCCACAGTACTGTCTGCGCCAACCAACACTCACCTCAAAATGAAGCACATCTTCAATCTGATTTTCAAATTTAGCCTCTACCATATCATAGTAGGGGAGAATTACTGCAACTTCATGTCCCGCTTTTACCAGTGATTTGGGAAGAGCACCAATGACGTCTCCCAAACCACCTGTTTTTGAAAAGGGTGCACCCTCAGCTGCTACAAATAAAATTTTCATGAATGAATATCCTCTGTTACTTTAGCACCTTTCTTAACGACGACTGGATGTTCTGCAGTTCCACGGATCACAACTCCATCCGCAACTTCAACACCCTTGTCCAAGATAGCATATTCTACCTGAGCACCTTCTCCAATAACAACACGAGGGAATAAGATGCTATCTTTAACCAAGCTATCCTTATGGACATGAATATTACGTGATAAAACAGAATTAGCCACTTGACCTTCAATGATACTACCAGACGCAAACTGAGAAGTGCTTACTTTAGATGTATTAGCATAGTAAGTTGGTTCTTCGTTTTTGACCTTTGTATAAATCTTTTGATTTGGTGAGAAGAGAGAGTAGAATTTTTGTGATTCAAGCATATCTTTGTTAGCTTGGTAATAAGACTCTACAGAATGAATATTTGCCAGATAACCTGTGTACTCGTAGGCAAAAGCCCCTTCTTTGGCCGCCAAATCCCGTAATACATAGCGCAACTTCTCTGGATGTTCTTTCTTAGCTTCTTCTTCTAAGCGTTCAATCAACCAAGGCGTATCTACGACAAAGATATCTGTGGACATATTGTAAACTTCATCTGTTGATTTGCTATCAAATAGTTTATGAGAACGAACATGGTCTGTTTCATCCACTTCCAAAATCGCATTTACTTCTGAAATGTCTTTCTTAGCTAGTTTTTTATAAACTACAGTGATAGGCCCTTTTGTTGTACTGTGTAGGTGGAATACTTGATTCAAATCAATGTTAATCAAAACATCACAGTTAAGTGAAACTGTTTGGTTTGAACCAGAACGCTTCAAATAAGTAAGAAGCTGATGATAGTATTCTTTTCCAACTGTACTACTTTCCACACGAGTATTGTAAATACCTAGATAATAGTGGCTAAGAAGAGTTGACAAGCCCCACTCACGTCCTGAACGGATATGGTCAAAGACTGAGCTGATATTGTCTTGTTGGAAAATACCAAAAATACTACGGACACCAGCATTAGCAAGACTTGAAAGCGGGAAGTCAATCAAGCGATATTTACCACCAAATGGCAAACTAGCTACTGGACGGTGGTCTGTCAGTGTTGACATATCATGAAAACCAACTGTGTTTCCTAAAATGGCAGAATATTTATCAATCTTCATCTGTTGCTACCCCCACTACTTCATCATATCCTACAACTTGTACTTCTTCTGTTCCATCAATTTCGACACCATCAGAAATAACTGCACCTTCACCAATAATGGCACGTTTGATTTTAGCTCCCTGACCGACAATTGCACCACTCATGATAACTGAATCTACTACTTCTGCCCCTTCGCGAACTTGCGCACCTGTTGAGAGGATAGAATGTTTAACAGTTCCATCTACGAAACAGCCATCGACAACCAAGGAATCTTCCACATGAGCATTTGCCCCAAGGAAGTTTGGTGGTGAAATTAAGTTTCTTGAGTAAATCTTCCATTGACGGTTACGGCTATCCAAGGCATTTTCTGGTGAAATATATTCCATGTTAGCTTCCCAAAGTGACTCAATAGTACCAACATCTTTCCAGTAGCCATTAAACTCATATGCATAGACACTTTCACCTGACTCAAGGTAATTTGGAATGACATTCTTACCGAAGTCTGACATATCGACATTGCTCTTTTCAGCAGTAACAAGCATATTGCGCAGACGTTGCCAATCAAAAATGTAAATTCCCATAGAAGCTTTTGTAGATTTAGGTTGAGCTGGTTTTTCTTCAAATTCAACAATGCGGTTATTGGCATCTGTGTTCATAATACCAAAACGGCTAGCTTCCTTAAGAGGAACATCAAGAACTGCTACTGTCAAACTAGCATTGTTATCCTTGTGTGACTGGAGCATATCATCATAGTCCATTTTATAGATGTGGTCCCCAGATAGAATCAAAACATACTCAGGATTGACACTGTCGATATAATCGATATTTTGGTAAATAGCGTGACTAGTCCCTTCGAACCAACGATTTCCTTCACTTGCAGAATAAGGTTGAAGAATAGAGACACCAGAATTGATACCATCTAGTCCCCAGCTTGAACCATTCCCGATATGGTTGTTGAGAGCAAGTGGTTGGTACTGTGTAATGACTCCAACATTGTTGATGCCTGAGTTGGCACAGTTTGAAAGAGCAAAGTCAATGATACGGTAGCGCCCACCAAATTGCACAGCTGGTTTTGCAATGCTTTGAGTGAGTTTACCGAGACGAGTTCCTTGCCCACCAGCAAGAATCAAAGCTAACATTTCATTCTTCATTTTCTACTCCTTTTTGGTTTTTACTTGTGACGGTTTTAGTAGGTTTTAAGCGACGTTTGATTTTCCAAACACTTGCTCCCATAGCCGGTAGGGTAAAGGTCAAGGTCTGCTCATAATCTTTCCATAGTCCTTCTTGCGTTTGCACAGTTTGATTATGTTCTTTCCAAACGCCTCCCCACTCTTCTAACTCAGTATTCCAGACTTCTTCGTAAATCCCTGCAACAGGAAGTCCAATTGTAAAATCTTTTCGTTCAACAGGTGCCATATTAAAGATACAGACTAACATATCGTCCTTCTTACCCTTACGGATGAAGGAAAGAACACTCTGGTCTCGATTATCCGCATCGATGATTTCAATACCATCATAGCTAGTATCAATTTCCCACAGACAGCGGTGATCTTTGTAAAACTGGTTTAGCTGAGAAGTGAAATACTTCATCTTAGCATTCATTGGATCTTCTAAGTTTGACCATTCCAACTGTTCTTCAGATTTCCATTCTAGGAATTGCCCATATTCACTACCCATGAAGAGCAATTTTTTACCTGGGTGACAAATTTGGTAAGTGTAGAGATTACGCAAGCCTGCGAATTGATTATAGCGATCTCCCCACATCTTGTGCATCATACTCTTCTTGCCATGAACCACTTCATCGTGTGAGAATGGTAGGAGATAATTCTCTTTGAAGACATACATAAAGCTGAAAGTCACCAGGTTAAAGTCATATTTACGATAAATCGGATCTTCTTCATAGAAACGGAGGATATCATTCATCCAACCCATATTCCATTTGTAGTCAAATCCTAGACCATCTGAATCCTTAGTGTCAGTAATCTGAGTAGCTGATGAACTTTCCTCAGCTATCATCATAACGTCTGGATGAACTAGTTTAATCACATCATTCAAGCGTTGAAGGAAATAATAACCTTCATAGTTGAGATTGCCACCATCTTTATTAGGAGTCCATGGAGCATCATCGTAGTCAAGATAGAGCATGTTGCTAACCGCATCCACGCGAATACCATCTAAATGATAAAAATCAATCCAGAACTTAATACTAGAGATCAAGAAAGACTGGACTTCATTCTTTCCAAGGTCAAAATTAAGTGCTCCCCAACCGTAGTTATGAGCCTTATTATGGTCTTGGTATTCAAAAGTCGGTGTTCCATCATAATAGGCCAAGGCATCATCATTAATAGTAAAGTGACCAGGTACCCAGTCTACGATAACGCCTATATTGTTTAAGTGACATTCCTCAACAAAATCTTGAAACTCTTCAGGACGACCATAGGCATGCTCTAAAGCAAAGTAACCCATAAGCTGATAGCCCCAACTCAAACCTAGTGGGTGAGACATCAAAGGCATAAACTCAATGTGAGTATAATTCATCTCAACCAAGTAAGGAATGAGTTCATCTTTCAATTGAGCAAAACTATAGGGGCTGCCATCCGGATTTCTCTTCCAAGAGCCAGCATGAGCCTCATAAATATTGACAGGACGCTCTTCAAAGCTCAAGCGTTTTCTACGGGCTAGCCAGAGGCCATCCTTCCATTTCTTTTCTGGAATATCTGTTAAAATAGCCCCAGTACCAGGTCGTGCCTCATATCGTACAGCCAAAGGGTCAATCTTCATCAGCTGATGACCATTTGCACGTGTGATATGATACTTATAAATTTGACCTTCTTGAGCAAGACTGGTAAAGACTTCCCATACTCCAAATTCATTCCGTTCCATCAGAATTTGATTTTCAACCCAATTGGTGAAATCCCCTACCAAGTGAACAGCCTGAGCATTAGGCGCCCACACACGAAAAGTATAGCCATACTCTCCATTTTTTTCTTCCCTATGAGCTCCCAGATAGTGCTGGAGGTGAAAATTTTCACCTGTCACAAAGGTTTCTAAAGCTTGTTTCTTATCCATACACCCTCCTAATTCTGTAAGCGTTTTCTATAGATTTATTATACTACCTTTTTAGGGAAGATTCAAGTAAATTACGGAATTTGCAAAAAAATCTTTTGAAAGTCTTCAACAAATTCACTGATGTGTTCACTTGTAAATCAAGAAATTTTCAGAAACGATTTGAAAACGAATTGTTTTTTAATAATACTATCATAAAGTTCGTTATTTAGCTAACAAAAATATAATTTTAAGAAAAAAAAAATAAATCAGGAAACGAATCTCCTGATTTTATTAACAAATAAAGCACCACAAATGGAATTAAATGTAAATCTATTCTACAAAACTTTAAAGACGCTGGCACTGACGCCACCAACCATGTCTTTATCACTTAAATGGCTATTGGTCACCAATAGTTCTAGATTTCCAGCATTTTCAAACTGGAAGTCTTGCCCTTTAGCATTAAATACAACCAGTAAATGTTCTTCCCCTTGAATCTCATAGACAATCCAACCACTATGTTCGTTGGCTGAATGAACAAAAACATGATGGTAAATCTCATCATAAGTTGGGTAAGAAAAGGCACTGCTTTCTGTCTTCAATCGAATCATCTGACGGATAAACGCAATACTATCTTGACGCTCATTAATCAAGTCCCAGTTCACTTGGTTCACACTGTCTGGAGCATTATAGCTATTCATAGCACGTTCTCTATCATCATGGGTCAGTTCACCATTTTCACCAGTCGCAACCAGTTTGGTACGACCAAATTCTTGACCGATTTCCATAAAAGCCATTCCTTGCATGAGTAGATTCATGGCTGTGGCAGTTTCGACCTTGCGCATGATTTGCTCTGAACTTTGGTCTGGATGTAGGGTTGCCAACAAATCGTGAAGATTGTAATTGTCATGGGCCTCTACATAGTTAAGTACTTGGTTTGGATGTGTATAGGTACCTAATTCACGACTGCCTAGGATTGCTTTGGCAAGAATTGGCTCTGTCGCAGCACCGCTGACAAAACCTGATTTAATTGCACCATAAACTTCTCCACCTTTGACAGCATCGCGCTGATTGTCATTAAAGAAACCAATATTTGGCATCTGGTAGGCATTGTCTTTCTTAGCCTTATCATAAGGGGCAAGACCTGTTCCCATATCCCAACCTTCTCCATAAAGGATAATGTTAGGGTCAATTTCATCCAAGCTCTGACGAATCATCTGCATGGTTTTGACATCATGAATCCCCATCAAATCAAAACGGAAGCCGTCAATATTGTATTCCTGCACCCAGTATAGAAGAGAATCAATCATATACTTGCGGAACATTTCGTGTTCACTGGCTGTTTCATTCCCAACACCCGTTCCATTCTGGAAGGTGCCATCTGGATTCATACGATAGTAGTAATCAGGGACAGTTGTTTGGAAAGGTGCATCAACAACTGAGAAGGTATGGTTATAGACCACATCCATAATGACACCAATGCCAGAATCGTGATAGGCTTGAACCATGGTCTTCAAATCACGAATAACCTGAGCAGGATCCTCTGGGTTTGTTGAAAGGCTCGTCTCTGGTGCGTTATAGTTTTGTGGGTCATAGCCCCAGTTGTAGGTTACATTCCCGTCCTCATCGTATTCTTTGTGACGATCTGCGATTGGTTGCAACTGAACATAATTGTAGCCCAGCTTCTTGATGTGATCAAAAGCAGTTGACTGGCCGTACTGGTTAACTGTTCCAGTCTGAGCAGCACCCAAGAAAGTTCCGCGAAGATGTTCATCCACACCTGAGGTCGGTGATTTGGTCAAATCACGAATGTGCATTTCACAAATAACTGCCTTACATGGATTTGCCAAGCGCCAAGTAGCCTCAGAACCGTTCTTAACCTCAAAGTTTTCAACTTGCTTTTCTGCATGGCTCAGAATAGCTGAACGTTTGCCATCAGGACTGGTTGCAATGGTATAAGGATCGCGTGTCAGTGTTTGGTGGTGAGGAAATTGGACTTGATACTGATAAGCCTTACCAGTCAAATCTTCCTCAACATCCAAACTCCAGACACCGATTGTATTGTCCTTATGATTATAGGAATAGCTATTGCCTCTCTCCATCTCAAATGTCTTCCAAACAGGAGCATCATTAGCAGCTGATTCATAAACGACAATCTGCACTTCTGTCGCTGTTGGAGCCCAAAGGGCAAAATGAGCCTGATTATCCTCTATACGGCAACCCAATTCCCCTTGATAACCCCAATGATGGTCAAAACTAGCACTATTAATGGCCTTATCAAAGGCAAACGGATTTTGATTTTTATAGAAAGGACTGGCAATAGCAGGATTTTCAGAGTAATAAATCCTATCATCCCCTTCCAAAATCCAGACCTCTGTTAAGAGAGGATAGTGATTAAAACGGATAGCATATTCTTTACTGGTTTGGCCTGTATGAACCACAAAATTCAAACTTTCTAGTGGATGAGAACTTGGATGTTCAAAACTAAATAAAGCGCCAAAATAATCTTCTTTGTAGGTCAGTAAATCAATTCGCTGATCCTGACTCTTTACAAAAGAGCAAGTATCGTATTCTCCATTCTTGCGATGGTAATGAATACGCATAGGGTAGTTATACATTTTTTATTTTTTCCTTTTAATTCTTATTTTTTTCTATTTCACTAATATTTTTTTGTCAATCTCGTCTCAATTAATAAACATAGTCATATTATCTAAACTCTGATTTTAAACGATCATTACAAACTTTCTAACCAAGCTTCGTCTCGAACCTCGATACCAAGTTCTTGTGCTTTTTGCAGTTTACTTCCAGCATCTGCACCAGCAACGACGAGGTTGGTCTTTTTAGAAACACTGCCTGTCACTTTGGCACCCAGACTTTCGAGTTTACTTTTAGCTTCTGAGCGCTTGAGACGTTCCAATTTTCCTGTCAATACAACGGTCAAACCTGACAAGGCTGCATCTGCTACAACCGTATGGCCTTTATAGTTCAAATTGACCCCAGCTTCTTTCAATTCTCTGAGGAGAATTTCAGACCCCTCTGTCGCAAAATAAGTCTGAAGACTCTTGGCAATCACACCACCCAGACTTTCAATACTAGCCACTTCCTCTGGATCTGCCTGAGCCAGATTTTCAATTGAATGAAAATGTTGAAGTAACAACTGACTGGCCTTGCTTCCGACATGGCGAATTCCCAAACCAAACAAGAGTTTTTCAGCAGAGTTTTCCTTAGATGCTTGAATGGCTTGATACAGTTTAGAAGCAGACTTTTCCTTAACCCCCTCTAAAAGTAGGAAATCCTCTTCTTGTAATCGGTAAATATCTGCCACATCCTTGACTAAATTGGCAGCAAATAGTTTCTCAACAATAGATGGACCAAGACCAGTAATATTCATGGCATCTCGAGAGGCAAAGTGAATCAAGCCTTCCATGATTTGGGCAGGACAACGCGGATTGATACAACGAAGGGCCACTTCATCTTCAAAGTGCAACAAGTCAGAGTTACAACTTGGACAGTTTGTAGGGATATCTAGTTTTTCTTCAGAAACCCGTTTGGACTCTACCACACGTAAAACGGCAGGGATGATATCTCCAGCCTTATAGACGATAACCGTGTCGTCTTTGCGAATATCTTTTTCAGCAATATAATCCACATTGTGCAGGGTCGCACGGCTAACAGTTGTACCAGCCAGTTGTACTGGTGTTAGATTGGCTGTTGGGGTTACAACACCCGTACGGCCAACTGTCCAATCAACTGATAGGAGTTGTGCTTCTTTTTCTTCAGCTGGGAACTTGTAGGCTACTGCCCACTTTGGAGCCTTAACGGTAAAACCAAGTTCTTCTTGACTTGCTAGGTCGTTTACCTTGATTACCACTCCATCGATATCATAAGGCAGGTTTTCCCGTTCCTGTCCTACTTCTTGGATAAAATTCCAGATTTCATCTATATTTTCTGCCAAGATTCGCTTAGGATTGACCACAAAACCTAGTTGTTCAAGGTGCTTCAACACCTTTTCTTGACTATCTCGAGTTGAAGGGCTGGCTTCTTGATAGAGAAACGTCGCAAGATTGCGCTTGGCAACTACTGCTGTATCTAACTGTCGCAGGGTGCCTGCTGCCGCATTACGAGGATTGGCAAATTCAGGCTCTCCATTTTCTTGGCGAGCTTGGTTGACCTGGTCAAAAGAAGCACGGGGCATGTAACATTCCCCACGAACTGTGATATCTAGTTCTTCTGGCAAAGTTAACGGAATGTCCTTAACACGTTTGAGATTTTCTGTGATATTCTCCCCAACAGAACCGTCTCCACGTGTTGCACCTGCAACTAGAATCCCCTTTTCATAAGTAAGAGAAATAGATAAGCCATCGATTTTCAGCTCACAAATATAGGTTGGATGAGCCACTTCCTTACGAACACGCGCGTCAAAAGCTTCAAGCTCCTCACGTGAAAAAGCATCCTGCAAACTATAAAGAGGATACTGATGACTGTATTTTTCAAAACCATCTAAAACCTTGCCACCAATACGATGGGTAGGACTGTCTGCTAGCACTTGATCTGGATAGGTAGTTTCTAACTCGACCAACTCACGGTAAAGACGGTCATACTCACTGTCTGAAACCGAGGGATTATCGCTAGTATAGTACTCAGCCGCATAGCGATTGAGCAAAGCGACCAACTCATTCATTCTTTTATTCATAAAACCATTTTACCATAAAGTAAGCCCTCCTCACAAACGAGAAGGGCGGATAACTTAGAAATCTTACACCTGCTCTGATAATTCTTCCCATTCAAGCATAGCTTCTTCCTGACGGTGGCTGATTTTGTCCAGCTCAGCCTGTAATTCCATCAGTTTGTCGGCATCATTTGTTTCCAACATTTGTTCAGAAATGGCTTGGCTTTGACTTTCTAACTCTTCAATTTCAACTTCTAGACTTTCAATTTGTCGCATGAGTTTGCGAACTTCTTTTTGACTTTCTTTTTGGGCCTGGTAGTCATTGACTGGACTTACTTCATTTGCTTGATTGTTAGTTGAAGCTTCCTCAGTCTGGCTCATTTCTACTTCTGCTTTCTTCTCAACATAGTAATCATAGTCTCCAAGGTAGAGAGTCGAACCATTCTCAGACAATTCTAGAACATGAGTTGCTACACGATTAATAAAATAACGGTCATGGCTGACAAATAGAAGGGTTCCATCAAAGTCAATCAAGGCATTTTCCAACACTTCCTTGCTATCAATATCCAGGTGGTTGGTCGGCTCATCCAGAATCAAGAAGTTATTGTTTTCCATAGACAATTTAGCCAAAAGCAAACGAGCCTTTTCGCCACCTGACAGCATGCCGACTGATTTTTTGACATCATCTCCTGAGAAAAGGAAGGCACCAAGACGGTTACGGATTTCAACTTCTGGCGTCAGTTTAAAATCATTCCAGAGTTCATCCAATACAGTATTACTTGGTGTCAGCTTGCTTTGTGTTTGGTCATAGTAACCAACCTCAACATTAGCACCAAAGCGCTTTTCACCCTTGATAAACGGAATCTGCTCCACAATAGACTTGATAAAGGTTGACTTGCCGATACCATTGGGACCAACGATAGCAACAGCATTCATCTTACGAAGGTCTAGGTTGATTGGCTCTGACAATATGTCCCCATCATAACCAATGGCTGCATTTTCTACTGTCAAAACGATATTACCAGACGTTTTTTCAGACTGGAAGGTCATATTGGCTGATTTCTTACCAGCTTCAGGCTTGTCTAAACGCTCCATTTTTTCCAGCTGTTTGCGGCGAGATTGGGCACGTTTGGTTGTTGAAGCTCGGACTAGATTACGATTGACAAAGTCTTCCAGAGCAGCAATCTCCTTCTGTTGCTTTTCATAGTTTTTTGCCTCAGTAGCTAGCTTTTGCTCTTTCAACTCGACAAAACGAGAGTAATTGCCCACATAGCGATCCAAGGAATGCTTGGTCAAATCCAGAGTAATTGTCGCAACCTTATCCAAGAAATAACGGTCGTGGCTGACAATAATAAGGGCACCACTATAGTTTACCAAGTAATTCTCTAGCCAGGCAATAGTTTCAATATCCAAGTGGTTGGTTGGCTCGTCTAGTACCAAGAGATTAGGTTTTTCAAGGAGCATTTTGGCTAGAGCCAAACGAGTATTTTGACCACCAGAAAGCTCGGCAATTTTCATCTGCCACATAGATTCATCAAACTTGAATCCATTCAAAATCGCTCGAATATCAGCTTCATAAGTGAAACCACCTGCTTGGCGAAAATTCTCAGATAAGCGGTCGTAATCTGACATCAGCTTATTCAAGTCCTCACCAGACTTTTCACCCATCTCCAACTCCATCTGACGCAGTTGTTTCTCAGTCCGACGCAAGTCATCAAAGACATGAAGCATCTCATCGTAGATGGTATTTTCAGATTCAAAACGGCTATCTTGGGCTAGGTAAGACAGAGAAATATCTTTTTTCTTATTGAATTCTCCGCTAGTTGGCTCCTCTTCTCCAACCAAAATCTTCAAAAGAGTAGACTTACCTGCACCATTTTTCCCAACAAGAGCAATCCGATCGCGTTCATCTACCTGCAGATTGATATTATCAAAAAGAACCTCTCCTGCAAAAGAACGTTCAATTTTATTGGCTTGTAAAATAATCATACAAACAGTATAGCATGTTTCCCTAAGGCATTCAAGACTTGATAAACCGACATATGACACCACTTTTCTGAAAATTATGCTACCGTTTTACTAAAACGCTAAAAAGTGCTATAATGTGAACGGTTAAAACAATTTACAAAAAGGAGAATTTCAATGTCTTACCAAGAAAATTACCAGAAATGGGTTGATTTTGCGGAGCTTCCTGACTATCTTCGTCAAGATTTGGAAAATATGGATGAAAAAACGAAGGAAGATGCCTTCTATACAAATCTTGAATTTGGTACTGCAGGTATGCGTGGTTTGATTGGTGCTGGTACAAACCGCATCAACATCTACGTTGTTCGCCAAGCTACTGAAGGATTGGCTCGTTTGATTGAGTCTAAAGGTGGAAACGAAAAAGAACGTGGTGTGGCAATCGCCTACGATAGCCGTCACTTCTCACCTGAGTTCGCCTTTGAATCTGCTGCAGTTCTTGCTAAACACGGCATCAAATCTTATGTATTTGAAAGCCTTCGTCCAACTCCAGAACTCTCATTTGCAGTTCGTCACCTCAACTGTTTCGCAGGTATCATGGTCACAGCTAGCCACAACCCTGCACCATTTAACGGTTACAAGGTTTACGGTGAAGACGGTGGACAAATGCCTCCACACGACGCAGACGCTTTGACTACTTATATCCGTGCAATCGAAAACCCATTTGCAGTTGAAGTTGCTGATGTGGAAACTGAAAAAGCTTCTGGCTTAATTGAAGTTATCGGCGAAGCTGTTGATGTTGAATACCTCAAAGAAGTTAAGGACGTTAACATCAACCCAGCCTTGATTGAAGAATTTGGTAAAGACATGAAGATTGTCTACACACCACTTCATGGTACTGGTGAAATGTTAGCTCGTCGTGCTCTTGCCCAAGCAGGATTTGACTCTGTTCAAGTCGTAGAAGCTCAAGCAACTGCTGATCCTGACTTCTCAACTGTAAAATCTCCAAACCCAGAAAGCCAAGCAGCCTTCGCCCTTGCTGAAGAACTTGGTCGTCAAGTTGGTGCAGATGTTCTTGTGGCAACTGACCCAGACGCTGACCGTGTTGGTGTTGAAGTTCTTCAAAAAGATGGTAGCTACCTCAACCTTTCAGGTAACCAAATCGGTGCTATCATGGCAAAATACATCTTGGAAGCCCACAAAAACGCTGGAACTCTTCCTGAAAATGCAGCCCTTTGCAAATCGATTGTATCAACTGACTTGGTAACGAAGATTGCTGAAAGCTACGGCGCAACTATGTTCAACGTCTTGACTGGTTTCAAATTCATCGCTGAAAAAATCCAAGAATTCGAAGAAAAACACAATCACACTTACATGATGGGATTTGAAGAAAGCTTCGGTTACTTGATTAAACCATTCGTACGTGATAAAGACGCTATCCAAGCTGTTCTCGTCGTTGCTGAGCTTGCTGCCTACTACCGTTCACGCGGTTTGACACTTGCTGACGGTATCGAAGAAATCTACAAAGAGTACGGCTACTACGCAGAAAAAACTATCTCTGTTACCCTTTCAGGTGTCGATGGTGCTGAACAAATCAAAGCGATTATGGCTAAGTTCCGTAACAATGCTCCAAAAGAATGGAACGCAACAGCTATCACTGTCGTAGAAGACTTCAAGGCACAAACTGCTACTGCTGCTGACGGTACTGTTACAAACTTAACAACTCCTCCAAGTGATGTGTTGAAATACACACTTGCTGACGGTTCATGGATTGCTGTTCGCCCTTCAGGTACAGAACCAAAAATCAAGTTCTACATTGCAGTTGTAGGTGAAACCAACGAAGAATCACAAGCTAAGATTGCTAACATCGAAGCAGAAATCAATGCTTTTGTAAAATAAAGTCCTATAAAAGATGAGACCAACCAATCTCATCTTTTTTTCGTATCAAATCTAAGCAATTTTAGAAACTTTATGGCATACTAGACATATCAATGAAAGCGAGGTAATCTCATGGAACAATTTTTAGATAATATCAAAAACCTTGAAGTCACTACAGTTGCGCATGCTCAAGAAGCTCTTGATAAAAAAGAAACTGCAACCTTCTTTATCGGTCGCAAAACTTGCCCTTACTGCCGTAAATTTGCAGGTACTTTAGCAGGTGTCGTAGCTGAAACCAAAGCTCACATCTACTTCATCAATAGTGAAGAAGCAAGCCAACTCAATGAGTTGCAAGCATTCCGTTCACGCTACGGAATCCCAACTGTACCAGGCTTTGTCCACATCGCAGATGGACAAATCAATGTCCGTTGCGACTCTTCTATGTCAGCACAAGAAATCAAAGATTTTGCTGGATTGTAAAAAAGCCACTCATCGAGTGGTTTTTAAATGGTCAAAATTGCGTTTTTTCAAGCAAATCTTGTATCATTCTATGTAGTTCTTCTATCTTCTCAGATTGCTTCTCAAGTAGTATTCTCTGACTAGACAATTCATCTTGGAGTTTATCAAGTTTTATCTGTTCATCTGGATTATCTTTTACAAAAAAGTTCGTCAAGGCACTCGTTAACATTCCTATTGTTCCAATACCAACAAGCATTAATAAAACAGCTAACCATTTACCAAAGATCGAAGTCGGAACAATATCCCCATAACCAACTGTCGTTACAGTCACAAGAGCCCACCAAAGACTTTCTGAAAAAGATTTTTCTTCAACTACAGATAAAATTGAACTTCCTACTAGAACAACAAAGATATTAACATAAAATATATAAATCAGGCCATTTGTCCGTAAGAATTTACTAATTTTTCTTTCTAATTTACCTGTAAGTCCAATTATTCTAAGTAAACGAGTCAGTTTCAATAATTTTGTCAGTCTTGCTAAGCGGAAGATACGCCCTAATCGAAATACTGTAAAAATAGCATTTAAAGGAAGGATAGCTAGCAGATCAAAAATATTTTCAATTATGAATCGCCATTTCCCTTTACTTAAAAAGAACCGCCAACCATAATCTACCACAAACACAAACCAAAGTAGTAAGTCAATAATACTGTATGGAGGACTGTCTAAATCAATCATTTCAGCAAATCCAAGCAAGACTAGAACAACAGATATCAACGCAAGGATGATAATCGTTGTGTCATAGTAATCCTTAAATAACCATTTTCTTTTCACATCATTTCTCCTATAACATTTTTAAACATTATACCACACCAAATCGCTACTAGATAAATAAAAAAGAAGGCCCTGTACTGCACCCCAAAAGTTAGACAGAAAAAATCTAACTTTTGGGGTGTTTTATTATGAAATTGAGTTATGATGATAAAGTTCAGATCTATGAACTTAGAAAACAAGGATATAGCTTAGAGAAGCTT